>JAAYGM010000289.1 GCA_012727735.1 Bacteroidales bacterium
ACCACCAAATCAGGTGCATCAGCCAGAGGTACCTCCAGCATCACCTATGATATGAGTTATGCCAATCAGAGTCTTGCCAGGCATCCTCAAATATTCGGGGCAGAAGATTTCATTGATTACAAGAGGATGTCGGGACTGCCCATTGATACACAGCTGGAGGCAAACAAATATGACAATACCGATACCAACTGGTTTGAAGCGGTATTTGCCCCCTCCTGGAGTCAGAAGCATACCGTTACCTTCCAGGGAGGCAATAACCAGGGAAATTATTTCACCTCCATCAATTATATCAACAACGATGGTATCGTGAAAGGAGACAAGGATGTCTACAAACGTCTCTCTGCGCAGATCAATGCCGACTACAACATAAAATCATGGTTACAAGTAGGCACCAACAACTCTATCGAGAAATGGTCCACCAAATCTGTCCCCCATATGTCACAGTATGGCTCTCTGATGAACTCAGTGCTGACCATTGATCCGTTGACACCTGTATACTATTCCAGTCCGGATCAATTTGCACCGACCATGAAACAAGCTTATGACGAAGGCAAGATTATTCTCAGGGATCCTGACAACGGCCTTTACTATGCCACCTCCAAATATATCACTGACGACAGCGGTAACCCACTGTTGCAAAGAGACCGTGTTGACTCTGAAAACAAAGGTGTAACTCTTCGGGGTATGGTCTACGGGAACCTGAAACCGGTAAAAGGACTGGTGATTACCTCTCGTTTAGGATACAGGGTGTCACAGAGCAATGCACACAGCTTCAATACACCTTATTATGCTACCCCACAGGCAAAGTCAGATGACTACAACATCTCTGCAAATGCCAATACCGGTCTATATTATCAATTTGAAAATTTCGCCAATTACAACATCACTCTCGACCAGCATGCAATCACCGTAATGGGCGGGATGTCATATATCGAGAACAGCTGGGATAACGTGAGTACAAGTGCACAGGGACCCGATATCCTGACTGGTTACGAACCTAACTTCCGTTATATAGATTATGTAAAAAGTAATATGGTAGACGGAGAGGAAAAGACTGTGAAAGGTTATGGTAATCTGCCAGGCAAATCAACTCAGATATCCTACTTTGGACGCCTTGTCTACTCATTTGACAATCGATACACCCTTCAGGCCAACTTCCGTGCCGATGCTTTCGACTCCTCGAAATTGCCGGCAGACAATCGCTGGGGCTACTTCCCCTCTTTCTCTGCAGGCTGGACCATCAGTAACGAAAAATTCTTTTCAGAAAACCTCAACATGGATATTTTCTCTTTCATGAGACTCCGTGCTTCCTGGGGACAAAACGGGAATATCAATGTACTTAACGACTACAGGTATAGCACTACCATCGCTTACAACAGCTCCTGGTACCAGTATGGTGTCGTTGACAGTGGTCCTTCATACGGCTCTAAACCTTCCGGACTTGCTAACCCTAACCTCAGATGGGAAACATCAGAGCAGATCGACCTAGGTATTGATTTGAGATTCCTTAGAGACAGACTCGCTATTACTGCGGACTACTATAACAAGAAAACCCAAGATCTGCTCGTGAATATCAACCCGGTTCCTGAACTTGGAGTGGCAGAGACCACTGTTAACGCTGGTTCTGTACTCAACAGAGGGTTAGAGCTGGAGGCATCATGGAGAGATAACATCACGAATGATTTCAGCTACTCTGTCAGTGCCAACTTCTCTACACTTCACAACGAGGTTACTTATCTCGATCCCTCTATCCCACGCCTGGAGGGTGCCACCGGTGGTGTAGACGGTACCAACAACCCTATCCGCACTGCATTCGAGGTGGGACAACCTATCTGGTATTTCAGAGGTTATCAGTACGATGGTGTGAACCCCGAAACGGGTGAAGCAATTATCCGTGATGTGAATGGAGATGAGGTGATCTCTGATGGCGATATGACCTATATCGGAAAAGCAATTCCTGATTACACATATGGTGTGAACATCAGCCTCGCATATAAGGGGCTGGACCTGAACTTGTTTGGTACAGGCGTTGGTGGCAATGATATCTTCACTGTATTATACCGTGCTGATACCCCCATGCGCAACTCACTCAAGTACTACTACGATAATGCCTGGACAGTGGACAACAAGAATGCCTCCATGCCTGACCCCAGGGCTGTGGCTACGGACTGGCACTTCTGGGGTTCTTCTGCTTCCATGTTCAGCGGTGCATACTTTAAGATCAAACAGATTCAGCTGGGTTACACCATTCCTGAAGAGATTACAAAAAAGGCACTGATCAACAGACTTAGATTCTATGTATCTATGGATGACTTCATCACATTTACCAAATATCCGGGGGTTGATCCTGAGACAGCTACTGTCAGCACTGCTCCCCAGCGTGCGGGCTTTGATAACGGTACTTATCCTCAATCCAAGAAGATTACATTTGGACTTAACATCACTTTCTAATTCAATACATTATTCACATGAAAAAATACATATTTCCACTACTACTCATTGCTGTGATGCTATTCCCAGCATGCAACGAGGATCTTCTTGATATTCCTCAGAAGGGTGTCATCGGTATTGACTCATTCTACCAAACTGATGAAGATGCCGAATCTGCACTGGTCAATCTTTATGGTGATTTCATCACAAATATCGGTGGCAATGACGGTATATACGTTCCTTACAACATCATATTTAACTACTGTGCAGATAATGTGCTCGCAGCGGGAGAGTTTTATGGAGACAACGATCAGTTCGCCAGCATCAATGAATTTCGTTTCGACTCGCAAAGCACTGTTGTATATCAATTGTACAGACGTTTATACTTCGTGATCTATCATGCCAACCTCGTGATCGATAATTTCGAATATGGGGAGAGCGCAGTAAAAGATCGTTGTATTTCTGAAGCAAGGGTAGTCCGTGCATGGTGTCATATGATCGCTGCACTGGCATGGGGCAACCCTCCTCTTATTGATCATCTTCTTGCAGCCGAAGACAAACCCATAAACTTTGAAGGCAGTCACGAGGATCTGCTCAAGTGGTGTGCAACGGAATGTGCCGAGGCGGTTCAATATCTTGACGAGCGTGAAAGTCCTGCAGACAAGGATGGCGCGGTAAAAGTGACCAAGGGTTTTGCCTGGGCAGTTCAGGGAAAGGCACTTCTCAACGCGGGCGACTATGCAGGTGCGAAAACAGCACTTAAAAATGTAATCTCTTCAGGTAAGTATGCACTTGTTCCCGGGGAAGAATTCGGGAACCTCTTTCATCTCTCAGGTGACGGTAACGAAGAGAAAGTATTTGAGCTGAATCTCATTAACAATGCCAGCATCGGTGACTGGGACGGTAAAATCCAACGCTCTACATGGATGGAAATGAATCTCTGGGGATGGAGATCATCCCGTCTTGCAGCCTCGCCCACTATGCAGGCCGATCAGGGATGGGGTGGCCTGGCGATAGAAAATGAGTTTGCAAAAGAGTTCGCGGCAAATGATGGCGATTCCTACCGACGTAAAGCGACCATCATCAATTATGAAGAATTCCTTACCGAACTTGAGTGGCCCAGCGACAAAGGTGATACAAACAGTATGACCAAAGCGCAGAAGCTGACAGACCCGGACAGAGGGATTGTCAATCCTGACGGACTTTACGGTCAGAGTGAATACCTTCAGAGAAAGCATATCGTTGCAAAAGAAGATCGTTCAACCAACTCGTATCGGTTTAATAACTTCATCATCATGCGTTACGCGGATGTGCTGCTGATGTATGCTGAAGCCTGCGCTCAGACGAACGACAATGATGGTCTTCAGTATCTGCAAATGGTACAGCAACGTGCCGGGTCGGATTATGTGAGCTCATCCCTGACGCTGGCTGACGTGAAGAAAGAAAGAAACTATGAATTGTGGATGGAAGGTTCACGTTGGATCGACATGAAACGCTGGGGAGAATTTGACAAGGCCAGGAATGCAGGTAAGAAGATCCCTTCACTCAAGGATGCATTCATCAACGATGGAGAACCTGCTCACAGAGGATATATAACCTTCTCAGAGCCTAACGCGGGCAAGCAGGTTGGCTTTACTGAAGGTAAGCATGAGTGGTTTCCTTATCCATACAACGTTACATCTATTAATCCGAACCTGATCCAGAACCCTGGTTGGGAATAAGACACCTTTTCGTTTTCTGATGACGATCTGCCGGAGTGAGAAGTGATTTGCTCCTCCGGCAGGTTATCTTTACCACTACAGTGAATGAATTGAATAATCATACTAAAATATTTTCTTATAGATCACTTTAATTTTATCCAAATGAAAAAAGTTACGAGCATCATTCTACTTGCGTTGATGATCTTTCCGCTGATCACTGTCGCACTATCAT
>JAAYGM010000290.1 GCA_012727735.1 Bacteroidales bacterium
ATTGTGAAACATTGAAATTATTCACTATCGGAACTGCAGTTTCGTGATAGGTCAGTCGTAAAAGGTGGTACTGATACTCACGGCTGTTCACCCCCCGGGTGAGCACACCGTTATCAGCCAGGTATTCCAGGTTCATGGCCATCTCCCGCTTCAGCAACCAGACAAACGGGTTCCACCAGAACAGGAGACAGAGCGATTCAATGAGCATGATATCAACCGAGTGTCCCTGCCGCACATGTGTTTGCTCATGCAGCAGTATCTGTGCCAGCTCAGCGTCGGAATGCTTATCGGTATGGATAAAAATCAGGTTGAAGAAAGAGAAAGGGGTGATATCGTCCCTCAGCCGGTATACCGGTATGCCGGAGATCTCAGCAGGTTCACTTTTCACCCTGATACGAATGATAGAGATCAGTTGAATGAGAAACCGCACGACGAACAGCAGCGTGATTGAAATGTAAATGATCATGCATATTCCGGTCCAGTTGATATCGCGTGATGGAGCAGTTTCCTCTACCGATACTATTTCGAAAGAGGGCTCTCCGATGAAAACGGTGGCCACTGCCTCTTCTGTTTTCACGGAGAAAAGATCCGTGAGACCACCCGGTAACGGCACAGTAATCAGCGGATAGAGCAGTGAGAAAAGAATGACCGAAAGGAAAAAGAAACGGCGCAGATGCAGGAAAGTGTCTCTTTTCAGCAGAACTGCATAGAGAATGAAGAACAGTGACAGTGCTATATTTGCCTGTATCAGGTAGATTATAAAAGGATGCATGGCGTTTCAGTTTGTGATGAAACAGGTAGTTTACTTCTGACTCTTTTCAATCAGGTGTATGATCTCGCTGAGCTCTTCCGTGGTGATCTTCTGCTCTTTGGCAAAGAAAGAGACCAGCTCTTTGTAGGAATTGTCGAAGTAGCTCTCCACTACCCCCGACAAAAAGTGCCTCTTATAGGCTGCTTCAGTGATGAGAGGTTTAAAGACCTTCACATTGCCGAATCTTCTTTTTATCAGATACCCTTTCTTCTCGAGGTTCTTGAAGATGGATGCGACTGTCGTGTAAGGCTGCTTAGGCTCCTCCATCCTGTCCACCACATCCTTGATGGCGCATTCGTTGAGTTGCCACACATGCAGCATCACATTCTCTTCCTGAGGGGTTAAACGTTCCATATCGTTGCGATTTATAATGATTCAATAGTGCAAATTTACGAACTTCTCGTAAACAACAAATTATTTCGTATCTTTTTTTCGTTAAATAATCGTAAACGAAAAAAAATGTCTCCAAATTGAGCTCAGTCTCTCTTTTTACTGAAAAAGACGATCACACGGTTTAATATGCGACAGCCAATCTGTTTGCAATGCAACACCGCCCCCTGCCTTCGATGTTGAGATCTCCTTTTTGGCGAGTGAAGAGCGGTTTCTGCGGGAGGTGATGCAGGTACATTCATTAAGGTATAGCCCTATTTCCTTCGGTACTCCTTCGAATATCGTTCGAATATCGCTCGAATATCGCTCGAACAGATCCGAACGAGTAACGGGTTTATTGCGGGCAAAATAATAGCGCGTTCAATGCCATATAAGGCGATTCATCA
>JAAYGM010000035.1 GCA_012727735.1 Bacteroidales bacterium
CTGCAGGAGATACCTGCGCCCCTGCAACCCGTGATAGACCTTAAAGGCATCGCAATGGACAACCAACTTTCCCATGCGGTGTGGCACACCTATAACCCAATGCAGGAGACGGAAGCATTGAAGGTGTCACCCAATCAGTTCTACCGGTTCAGATCGGACTATCCGTTACGCAGAGAGTACCATTCCTATCATGTCATCAATGCTGATGCTGCTGTTGCATCCATCCTGCAAAATCTGGGATTCAACCTTCAGTAATGAGGAGGCAACCTGATTCAAAAACAGCATTAAGAACACCTTTTCAAATATCATTAAAATAACACAAATATAGCGGGGGGCCCTTTTTTATTTACTTTAATTTAGGTAAATTTGTCTCTTGGTAAAGTGATGGATATTGATTGATTTAAATAACTAATACATTAATTCTTAAGAAATGAAAAGAAGATCTTATTTTTGGACGTTATTGCTTGTTTTTGGAGTGGCACTCGTCACCACTTCGTGTAGCAGCAAGTTGAAACCGTTGTCACAAGGTAACTTCAACGTGACACCCTCACCCCTGGAAACAGTAGGGAATCAGGTGCCTGTTACCGTAAACGGAACCTTCCCCGAGAAATGGTTTCACAAGAACGGTATTGTAACCATCACACCGATACTTAAGTTCGGAGACAGGGAGATTGCAGGAACACCTTACAGCTATCAGGGAGAGAACATCTCCGGAAACAGGGTGGCAGTACCACACAGCAGAGGTGCCAATTTCACCATGAACTCATCGTTCCCCTACACTCCCGAGATGCAGTCATCGGAGCTCTTCCTTCGCTTCGACGGAAGAATAAAAAACAAACAATCCATCCTCCCCGACCTGAAAGTGGCAGATGGTATCATCGCCACCTCGGCACTGGCCGACGTGCGTACGACCTCACCCTCTGTGGCACCCGACGGATTCCAGCGCATCATCAAGGAGGCACAGGATGCCAATATCCTGTTCGTTATCCAGCAGGCCAATCTCCGTCAGAGCGAACTGAACAAACGTGACATGTCAGATTGGAAACGTCGTGTAGAGGAAGCGTTCAACGATCCCAGACAGAACGTGAATGTGGAAGTGTCTGCCTATGCATCTCCCGACGGGGGGCTTTCTCTCAATGAGAGACTCGCTGCACAACGCGAACAGAACACTTCCAATTATCTGGAAAGTGAACTGAGCAAGAGAAATATCAACACGGATGTATACGCACGTTATACAGCTGAAGACTGGGAAGGGTTCCAGCAGCTTGTCTCTGCATCTGACCTGCAGGACAAGGAGCTGATTCTCCGCGTACTGGAGATGTACCCCGACTCTGAAACGCGCGAGAGAGAGATCAAGAATATCTCCTATGTGTTCGAGGACCTGGCAGAAACGATTCTTCCACAACTGCGTCGTTCACGCATCACAGCCAATATCGAGATTATCGGTAAATCGGACGATGAGATCATGACAGCATGGAACAACAACCCGAAAGAGTTAACAGTAGAGGAACTATTGTATGCTTCCTCGCTGACCGATGACAGGAGCGTGAAAGAGCGCATCTATCAGTATGTGACATCCAACTTCACCAACGACTACAGGGGATGGAACAACATCGGCACCATGTTCTATGCACAGGGAGATTATGCAAAGGCAAAACAGGCTTTTGACCGTGCCGCACAGGTGAACCCTGCAGCTCCCGAGGTGAATATGAACAAAGCGCTCCTTGCCATCATGGACAATGAGATGGATACAGCCAACGAGCTGCTGGGAAGATCGGCCGGAGCGAGTGGTCTTGATGAAGCGATGGGACTGCTCAATCTGTTACAGGGTAACTACAACCAGGCAGCCGGTGCTTATGGCAGTAGTAACACGAACAATGCCGCGCTGGCTAAGCTGTTGGTAAGAGATTACAATGCAGCCAAGCAGACACTCGAAGCGATTGAGACACCAGATGCCACCACAGCTTATTTACTGGCAATCATCGCCTCCAGAACCAATAACTTCAATGAGGTGATTGCCAATCTCCGCGCAGCCATTGGTCGCGACCGGACGATCGCTGCCAGGGCTCTCAGCGATCTGGAATTTGCAAAATACCGTACAAACCAGGAATTTATATCGCTATTAAGATAAAATAGATGACGAAAAGCAGAAAGTGGACTCATACGGGTCCACTTTTTTTATGTAAAAAAATATTCATAAATGAGATGAATAGCTAAAAAAACGGTACTTTTGCCATCAAACAGAAAATTACGTGAACAAAAAAACGGATGAACAGCTCCCTTAAAACAAAAATATTGCTCAGCCTCTCTCTCCTCGTTCTGATGCTGCTCGCGGCAGGTATCATGTCTATGCTGGAGTTCAGGAAGATGGGCGATTCGGTAGACAGTGTGTTAAAGAACAATTACCAGTCCATCGAATCGGCAAAGCGGATGACTGATGCCCTGGAGAGGGAAGACAGCGGCATACTGTTATGGATGATCGGCGACAGGGACTCCGGCAGAGAGACCATCCATCATTCAGACTCCGTCATCAGAAAAGCAATCACCGAAGCAGAGGCAAATATCACCGAAACAAATGAGCCGCAGTACATTTCCGATATCATCGATGCATATGATCAATACCATGCATCCGTTTTGAATATTCTTGAAAAAGAAAGCAGTGTGGCCGAAGGCAAACAGAAATATGATGCGGAGACCCAGAAGCTGTTTTTCAATACAAAAGAAGCAATCAACCGGCTGATGGTGTTGAATCAGGACCAGATGAACAGACAATCCGGAATCGTGAAAGAGAAATCACGGAGAGCCATGATGCCTGCCATCGTCTCTATCGCTGCAGCCATTATCTTTGCTATTTTACTCAATTTCTTCATCACCATCTACTTCATTCAACCGATAAAGAAATTTATTAACGGAGTAAAGGAGTACTATCCTGAACAGGGCCGGTTAAATGCACATGTCGTTTCAAAAGACGAGTTCAAGGTGCTAGAAGATGAGATCAACATATTGATATCGAGACTCCTTCGAAAAAGAGACGTATCCAACGAGTAATGACTTATGGTAAGAACAAGAGTTGTCATCAAATATCTGGGCTACATTTTACTGTTCAACGCGTTGTTTCTTTTTATCTCAGCAACGATCTCATTTTTCAATGGTGAGAGCTCACTGAATGCACTCTTGTTCAGTGCTGCCTTATGTGCCATACTGGGTGTTTTTCCCTATATCTTTGTAGAGAAGATCGATGAGATCAGGTTTCACGAAGGACTCTCCATCAGTGTCCTGGGGTGGATGATCACCTGTGTCGTGGGCATGATCCCCTATTTCATCTGGGGAGGTGAGTTCACGTTAACCAATGCACTGTTTGAGAGTGTGTCGGGGTACACCACTACCGGGGCAAGCATTTTAAACAATGTGGAGGCGCTACCCAAAGGATTGTTGTTCTGGCGCTCTTCCACCTCATTCATCGGAGGCGTGGGTATTATCCTGTTCGTACTGCTGGTGCTGCCCGAAAAGAAAGGTGTGCAATCCAGCTTCTACCGGTCGGAGGTATCCGATCTCTCCAAGATGAGCTTCCGTACCAGATCGAGACACATCACACGTATCATTGCCACGGTATATTTCAGTCTGATCATTGCTGAAACAATCCTGCTTAGTCTGTTCGGGATGAGCTTTTTCGATGCCGTCTGCCACTCTTTCTCCACCATCGCCACGTCGGGGTTCTCCACAAAGAACCACAGCATCGCCAGTTACAACAATGTGTGGATCGAAATGATAATCATGTTCTTCATGCTGGCCAGCAGCCTGCATTTTGGTTTGGTCTATGCCACCATGACCAGGCAAAAGCACAACATCTTCACCTCCCGCCCCACCCGGATGTACATGCTGGTTATCTTCATTGGCATTCTTCTGATTACCTTTCAGCTGACACATGAACAAATGTTCGGATTCTGGGAATCACTCCGGTATGCTGCATTTCAGGTAGTAGCCCTGACAAGCACGACCGGTCTGGTAACAGCAGATACCTCATTATGGCCCCTCTTTTCCATCATACTGCTTATCTACTTCTCGTTTCAGTGCGGTATGGTGGGCTCCACAGCCGGGGGGATCAAATTCGACCGTATCTACCTCTTCTTCTCCTCCTTCAACAAGCAGCTGAAGCTGATCCTCCACCCCAACGGTATTTACGCGGTAAAAATGGACAAGAAGGTAATCGAGCATGATCTGGAACTGCAGATCATTGTTTTCATCATACTCTATATCCTCACATTTTTCATCACATCACTTTTACTCTCGGCAATGGGGATAGATGGTGTCACTGCCTTCTCGGCATCGTTTGCCACCATTGGCAATGTGGGTCCGGGCTTCGGAGGGGTAAGCTCCTTCAATAACTATGCACTGCTGCCCGATGCAGCAAAGTATCTCCTTTCAGCCAACATGCTGCTGGGGCGTCTCGAGATCATGAATGTGTTCGCACTCATTGTCATGCTGGTAAGGAAAAAGTAAACCCGTCACTCTCTCTCCTGACATTAATCGATCATCCTGCATGCGCCCCCATACCAAATAGTTTTATTATCTTTGCATACTTTTTTAATACGATATAGATAGCATACAACATGATGAATTTTGTGGAAGAGCTCCGCTGGCGCGGCATGATACAGGATGTGATGCCCGGTACGGAAGAACAATTACAGAAAGAACTTACGGCAGGATACCTGGGTATAGACCCCACAGCCGATTCGTTGCACATCGGCCATCTGGTGGGAGTGATGATGCTGAAGCATTTCCAGCGCTCAGGCCACACGCCCGTTGCGTTAATCGGCGGTGCCACCGGCATGATCGGTGACCCCTCCATGAAATCCGCAGAACGCAACCTGCTCGATGAGAAGACACTGCGTCACAACCAGGAGGCGATCAAAAAGCAACTTGCCCGGTTCCTCGATTTTGAGAGTGACATCCCCAACAAAGCAGTGCTGGTGAACAACTATGACTGGATGAAGGATTACTCATTCCTCTCCTTCATACGCGATATCGGCAAGCATATCACCGTGAACTATATGATGGCCAAAGACTCCGTGAAGAAACGCCTGAGTGGCGACTCCAGCGAAGGGATGTCGTTCACCGAGTTCTCCTATCAGCTGATACAGGGATACGATTTCCTCCATCTCTACCGGGAGCTGGGGGTACGCCTGCAGGTCGGCGGATCAGATCAGTGGGGCAACATCACCACCGGCACGGAGCTTATCCGCCGCGTGGA
>JAAYGM010000036.1 GCA_012727735.1 Bacteroidales bacterium
AGGCAATCATGGATTTCTCAAACATGATAGGTGATTATCCCTACAACAGTTTCACCCTGGTTCAGAGTCCGCTGAGCGCCGGGCTTGGAATGGAATACCCCGGTCTGGCCGTTATCGGCCCGACGAAGAATGCCCGGACACTTGAGAACGTGATTACCCATGAGATAGCCCATTCATGGTTCTATGGGTCACTGGGATTCAACGAGCGCCGTTTTCCCTTTCTGGACGAAGGTCTCTCCAGCAGTTATGAAGAGAGGGTGATGAAAGATAAATATCCTGACAGGAGGCTCTGGGAGATAATACTGAGGACGGAAAAACAGGCGAAATTCCTGCATGCTGACAAATTGCCCGCAGAAGCGTTGCATGAAATGCAGTGGCTCATCCCGGCACGCAACAACAGCGAACAACCGCTCGATCTGCCCTCCACCGACTATGACCGCTTCAACTACAGTCAGATGATCTACACCAAGGCCTCCATGGGGTTTACCTACTTGAGAGCTTATCTGGGTGATAGCCTGTTCGATGCAGGCATGCGTGATTTTTACCGGCAATGGCGGTTCAGGCATCCCGGGCCCGATGATCTGCGTGCTGTCTTTGAACAACAAACACAGAAAGAGTTAGGCTGGTTTTTTAATGATTTTATCGGCACAACCAAAAGAATTGATTATCACATAGTAAAAATTGATAAACAGCAACTACTTGTGAAGAACAGGGGAGAAATGGCTTCGCCCCTGATTATCGCCGGGCTTTGGGGTGATAGCATCTGTTTTGAAAAATGGATCGATGGTTTCGCGGGAGAGAGATGGATTGAAATACCAAAGGGTGATTACAGCGAAATCAAGATTGACCCACATCACATCATGCCCGAACGGTTCCGTCTCAACAACAATATCCGCACTTCAGGCCTTTTCCCTAAATCTGATCCGGTGCAACCGCAGCTTTTGGCAGGGATTGAGGATCCTGAGAAAATCGCCCTGATGTACATTCCGCTGGTCAACTGGAATCGAGAGAACGGATTGATGGCAGGTGTGGCGCTTTACAACGGTGTGATTACGCCCAAACCGGTCGAGTATCTGGTAATGCCTTTTTATTCATTCAATCAATCAAAGCTGGCGGGGTTCGGGAAAATCTCCTATCAATTCACGCCTTACAACAACCTGATCAGAATGGCAACGTTCACGCTGCAGGGAACACAGTTCGGTGCTCCGGGCAACCTGGACTACCGGAAATTGATGGCAGGGCTTACGATCAATTTACGGAAAAACAGATCAACCAACCCCTTTCAACACAGCATCCATGGACGTTTCACAATGGCATCTGATCTGAATCAGGTTATAAATATGCAACAGGCAAAAATGAACCGGTACATTCAGTTTGGATACAATTTTGAAAAAGACAGCCCTGTCAATCCCTTCCATCTGCTTGTTTCTTTCGAAGCGGGTGAGACATTCAGCAAAACTGCCCTAGACTTCAATTACAGACAGAGTTACTCCGGCAGGGATAAAGGACTGGACATAAGGGTTTTTGCCGGTGCAATGCTTGGAAACAGCAGTTCAGACAGCTTCCATTCGCTTGCGCCCGCAGGAAGAAGCGGCCGGGAGTTATACCTCTATGATGGTATCTATCCCGATCGTTTTGCTGTTTTCCCCGGTTCATTTTTATCCAGACAGATCACATTTTCTGAGGGAGGACTGGTTTCACCGGTAAACCATGCCCTGGGATACAGCAAGTGGCTTCTCTCTCTTTCACTCACGAGCAGTCTGCCCGGCATCTTATCCAAAACAGGGATCAAACCATTCGCTAACGTGCTGTTGAACGATCATGGATTATCCACCCGTTACAATTCGCCATTATTCATTGAAGCCGGATTTAAAGCTGGTATACCGAATGTTCTCGAGATCTATATCCCACTGCTTGTCAGCAATAACATACAGTCGGTCACCGGGCCTGTGAAAGAGCGGATACGTTTCGTCATCAGCCTGGATATCTCAAAACAAAGCAGAGCGATTATCGAAAACTGATATTTACCTGTAAATTAAAATTTGTGACGCTTGTAAAAAAAAGAGCCAATGACAAGCGTGATATATGTAACTTTTAGAGAGGAGAATACAACATGACAGAATGGATAGTTGCGTAGCTTCGTAGCGTGGAATTTTATTCACACACCATAATGAGAAAAAACAAAAGAATCATATGAATATTAAAAGAATTTTCGGGACATTGTTAACAGTTCTGGGTATTGGTGGCTTAATATATGCTGCGGTATTATTTGCCGGTGTATCGGGTGGTACACAAGCGATCAAAGAAGTAATTATTTACGGCGTGCTGGGTATCATCTTTTTTATCTCCGGGATAGGTTTGGTGAAGACGGTGAAAGACGCCTGACCATCACTGTAAATCATACATATTATATGTTTTAAGTAGAATAATGACGTATAAACTTTTATTGTTAAATTATTAGTAAGATATCTTATATAACCTTGCCTGACCCCGTCTATTTGGCGGGGTTTTTAATTATTTTCTATCTTTGGCGCTTGCGGAAAAAATAAATGCGTCATTTCAATGAGAATAAATTTCATGAAACTTACAAGTTTGCTTTATTTCACAAGCAGATACAGCTTCTGTATATCAATATGAAAAAACGTACAGGTAAGCAACCCTCCTGCGGTATTGATGAGGGATTTCAGGAAGCCATCACCGCACATATGAGTACGAGGGCTTACCTGGAAGGCCGCACGATGTACTGGGATGCAGATAAGGAAGAGATCACCCGGGGTTAGCTTATTCTTCCCCACTCATAGCGGTTACCGCTTAAACGGCTTAACTGCTGCCGGAGTATCTGGTGACCGGGTTGCTCCAGTTTCGGATCTTTTTCGATCAACTCCTCTGCAATCTCACGTGCACGAAAGAGGATAGCATTATCCCGTACCAGATCGGCCAGGCGGAGGTTGAAGGGGACACCGCTCTGCTGTGTACCTTCGAGATCACCGGGGCCGCGCAGCTTCAGGTCCGCCTCGGCAATCACAAAACCATCGTTAGTCTCGGTCATGATCTCAATCCGCTTGCGTGTATCGGAAGAGAGCTCGTAGGGTGTGATCAGCACGCAGAAGGACTGATCCGCCCCGCGCCCCACCCTCCCCCGCAGCTGATGCAGCTGGGAGAGACCAAAGCGCTGTGCGCTCTCAATCACCATCACACTCGCGTTAGGGACGTTCACACCTACCTCAATCACAGTGGTGGAGACCATGATCTCTGCTTCATTGGCCACAAATTGCCGCATCACCTCTTCCTTCTCGGCAGGTTTCATCCGGCCGTGCATCTTGCAGACGGTAAACCCGGGAAAAGCCTCTTTGATGTGCTCATAACCCTCTTCCAGGTTCTTCAGATCAAGTGTTTCACTCTCTTCAATCAGAGGGTAGACAATGTAGATCTGCCGCCCCTGCTGTATCTGTTCGCGAAGAAACTGATAGAGTGCTCCCCGTTTCTTGTCGTAGCGGTGTACGGTCTGCACCGGCTTTCGTCCCGGTGGCAGCTCGTCGATCACGGAGACATCAAGGTCGCCATAGACGGTCATGGCCAGCGTACGGGGAATAGGGGTAGCTGTCATCACCAGCACGTGAGGAGGCTGGTTGTTCTTCTCCCACAACCGGGCCCGCTGCACCACACCAAAGCGGTGCTGTTCATCTATCACCACGAAACCGAGATTACGGAACCGAACCACATCTTCAAGCAGCGCATGCGTACCAATCAATATGTCAATCTCACCCGAGAGCAACTCTGCATGAATCACCCCCCTCTCCTTCTTTTTCGTGGAACCGGTCAGCAAAGCCACCTTCAGGTCCATTTCTGACAACATCTGGCAGAAAGTTTCAAAATGCTGCGATGCCAGGATCTCGGTGGGTGCCATCAGACAGGACTGGAACCCGTTATCCAGGGCGATCAGCATGCACATGATTGCCACCAGTGTCTTCCCGCTGCCCACGTCTCCCTGGAGCAGGCGGTTCATCTGCTTCCCTGTCGCCGTATCTTTCCTTATCTCCCTGATCACTCTCTTTTGCGCGTTGGTCAACTCAAAAGGGAGATGCTTTTTATAAAATGTGTGCAGGTTCTTACCCACTTCACGGAAGATGAATCCGTTTAGTTTTAATTTCCTTTCGGAAGCATACCGCACGATATTCAACTGGATAAAGAAGAGCTCTTCAAACTTGAGACGGAACTCCGCATCGCGCAGAAGATGAGGTGTCTTCGGGAAATGGATGTTCTCCACCGCATCATGAAAGGAAATGAGTCCTGCCTGTTTGACCACATCGGGAGAGAGTGATTCGGGCAGACGTTCACTGACCATTCCGAAGGCATTCTCAATAATCTTATGCATCACCCTGGAGTTGATGTAGTGGTTTTTCATCTTCTCAGTGGTGTTGTACATTGCCATCAGCCCCCCGGGACGATCGGACTCATCCATAAAGGGATCAATTTCAGGATGGGCAATATTCCACTTCCCGTTGAAGAGAGCCGGCTTACCAAAGATGATATACTCCTGATTCAGCTTGTACTTGCTTTCGATGAAGCGAACACCCTGAAACCAGATCAGATCGATGAAACCGGTACCGTCGGTAAAGTGTGCCACCAGACGTTTTCTCCTGCCTTCACCAAAGGTCTCAAAAGCAGTGATCTTCCCTTTAAGCTGAATGTAAGCCATCGAGTTGTCGATCTCATGCACATAATAGATCCGTGTTCTGTCGATATAACGATATGGATACCAACGCAGTAAATCACCCAGCGTAAAGAGATCGAGCTCCTTGTTCAGGATCTCAGCCCTTTTGGGTCCTACACCGGGAATAAATTTTATGTCGGTTTGCAGCATGTTCATTCAGATCAGTTGGCTCAGCTAATGCCTCTGGTGCAAATTTATAAAAAATGAGGAACAGTTCATCCATTCCTCATCACATATTTATTTTTCCAATCTGTTGCAGCACCGGGAGACCCGGCCATGCTGTCACCACGCAAAAAGCGGATACTGCTTCATCGTTGCATTTACTTTTTCGCGTACCGATGTGATTGTTTTACTCTCTTCCACATTTGAAAGAACCTGATCAATCATTTCCACGATCTCTCCCATCAGTGGTTCTTTCGCTCCCCTGGTTGTGATGGCGGGGGTGCCAAAGCGAAGACCGGAGGTCTGGAAGGGTGAGCGGCTGTCGAAAGGCACCATGTTTTTGTTGGTTGTGATGTCAGCCGACACAAGCACTTTCTCCGCCACTTTACCGGTCAGATCGGGAAACTTGGTACGCAGGTCCACCAGGATACAGTGGTTGTCCGTACCACCCGACACCACGTTGTAACCCTTATCCATAAAAGCCTGAGCCATCGCAGCAGCGTTTTTCTTTACCTGAGCCTGGTAGATCCTGTATTCCGGCTGCAGTGCTTCATGAAATGAAACAGCTTTTGCTGCGATAATATGCTCCAGCGGGCCACCCTGCATTCCGGGGAAGACAGCTGAGTCCAGCAGTGCCGACATCATCTTCACCTCTCCTTTGGGAGTTGTGATGCCCCAGGGATTCTCAAAATCCCTGCCCATCAGTATCACGCCACCACGGGGACCACGAAGTGTCTTGTGTGTTGTTGAAGTGACAATATGTGCATGCTTGAGGGGGTTCTTCAGCAGTCCTGCTGCGATCAGTCCCGCAGGGTGTGCCATGTCGACCATAAAGATGGCACCGATCTCATCTGCTACTTTGCGGATACGTGCATAATCCCACTCGCGTGAGTAGGCCGATGCGCCGGCAATAATCAGTTTTGGCCGCTCTGTGCGGGCTACCGCTTCCAGCTGATCATAGTCCACCCGCTGATCCTCCTCCCGTACATTGTAGGCTATCGGCGTGAACATCAAGCCGGAGAAGTTAACCGGAGAGCCATGTGAGAGATGGCCGCCATGCGACAGGTTCAATCCCATAAAAGCATCTCCCGCCTTGAGGCATGCAAGGAAAACAGCTGCATTG
Organism: Bacteroidales bacterium; assembly: GCA_012727735.1. Classification (GTDB taxonomy): domain Bacteria; phylum Bacteroidota; class Bacteroidia; order Bacteroidales; family Dysgonomonadaceae; genus Proteiniphilum. The sequence goes on from JAAYGM010000036.1 coordinate 6,000, forward strand.
GCCTGAGCCCCTGAGTGTGGTTGCACATTCGCCCATGTAGCGCCAAACAACTCTTTCAATCTGTCGATAGCAAGCTGTTCACTCAGATCAACGACTTCACATCCACCATAATAGCGTCTGCCGGGATAACCCTCTGCATATTTGTTGGTCAGTACCGATCCCATCGCCTGCATCACCTGCTCACTTACGAAATTCTCAGAGGCAATAAGCTCAATTCCTTTCAGTTGCCGCTCACTCTCCTTTTCTATTATCTCAAAGAGTTGTCTGTCTTGTTGCATTGTATCATAATTTATTCGTAATAAATTGTGCAAAGTTAGTGAACATTTTCGTTAAGCAATGTAAGGAGAAGACAAATTTATTTG
>JAAYGM010000007.1 GCA_012727735.1 Bacteroidales bacterium
AGATCACTGCATCCTATCCTGCCGGCATGATCGGCACCACGGCTGAGAACCTGAAGGAGGCTGCTGAAGGAGAGAACGAAGAGTGGACAGACCTTTATCCCCATTTTGCCGCAGTGGCCGAGGAGGAGGGATTCAAGGAGATAGCCACCATGTACCGCATGATCGCCAAAGCAGAAGCCATTCACGAAGAACGCTACCTGAGGCTGCTTGAACGCGTGAGCAACGGCACAGTCTTCTCCCGTGAGGAGGATATTGAGTGGATGTGCCGTCATTGCGGCTATGTCTTCACCGGCAAGAAACCACCGAAGAACTGCCCCACCTGTCTCCATCCGCAAGCTTACTTCGAGCCTAAAAACGATACATTCTATTAGCAGATCGTTGCTTTATCTTTACATGAAGGGTGATTCACAGTGTGATATCACCCTTTTTTTCTGCGGCTGCACCCATGCCGGAATAAGTTTTTTTCATCTCATTAACATCCGCGAAAAACAGAACAGACGTTATTTCCGGCTATTTATATTATTTTTGCAGCCAAATTGTAGAATGATGATTTTTCACCCTGTCTGTCAGACAGGTGATCATAAAAAAATGAAGATGGAGTACAATGAACTTTTTGCCCGCACCGAACTGCTGATTGGCAGGGAGGCGATGCGCTCCGTGGTAGCCAGCAGGGTGATTCTCTTTGGTGTGGGCGGCGTGGGCAGCTGGTGTGCCGAAGGGCTTATACGCAGCGGGATCATGCATCTCACCCTGGTCGACTCCGACAGGGTGGCACTGGCCAATATCAACCGGCAGCTGCCTGCCACCACCGCCACCATCGGGGAGCTGAAGGTGGAGGTGATAAAAAGACGTCTGCTGGAGATCAACCCCCATGCGGAGATCACTGTCCTGGCTCAGATCTACAGTGCGGAGACAGCTGCATCGTTCCACCTCGACCAGTATGATTATATTATCGATGCCATCGACTCGTTCGCTCACAAGATGCATCTGCTGCTCACCGGCTCCAGAACGAAAGCAACCATCTTCTCCTCTATGGGTGCAGCGCTCAAGATGGATACCCGGCAAATCAGGGTGGCCGAGTTCTGGAACGTACGCGGCTGCAAGCTGGCATCGGCGCTGCGCCGGCAGATGCGGAAAGGGGAGAAGCCGCAGAAGCACATACAGTGTGTCTATAGCGAAGAGCTGCTGGAGAACAGAGGTGAGGAGGCGCTGGAGAATGCAGATGAACAGGGCAGCTTCCGTAAAGCCCGGACGAACGGCACCCTGGTACAGGTGACTGCCATCTTCGGCTTCACCCTCTCGGGACTGGTGATCGAGGATATCGTAAAAAACTAACCGGGGAATGTTTATCACCCCGCAATCATTGAGAAAACAGACAATTTTCGTACCTTTGCGCTTTCAATCAGCAACTTCAACGTATGAACATCGAACAGATACTTCAGGATGCCGTTACCGGCGCCATCAAAGAGTTATACAAGGCAGATGCAGGTGCATCACAGATCACGCTGCAGAAGACCAAGAAAGAGTTCAGGGGGCACTATACCCTGGTCACCTTCCCGCTGCTGAAGATCTCACGCAAGAGCCCCGAGCAGACGGCAGAGGAGATCGGCGGATGGCTGCAGGAGCAGTCGCCCGTGGTATCGGAGTACAACGTGATCAAAGGGTTCCTCAACCTCACCATCGCCCCGGGCGTCTGGGTGGAGCTGCTGCAGACCATCGACGCGGCACCCGATTACGGCTTCACACCCGCAGCGGATGATGCCCCGCTCTACATGGTGGAGTACTCCTCACCCAACACCAACAAGCCCCTGCACCTGGGACATGTACGCAACAACCTGCTGGGGCATGCCCTCTGTGAGGTGCTGCAGGCCAACGGCAAGCGGGTGGTGAAGACCAATATCGTGAACGACCGCGGTATCCACATCTGTAAGTCGATGCTGGCCTGGCAGAAGTGGGGCGAGGGCGAGACACCCGCGTCATCCGGCAAGAAGGGGGACCATCTGACAGGTGATTACTACGTGCTGTTCGACAAAAAGTACAAGGAGGAGCTGGCAGCCCTGCAGGCGAAAGGCCTCACCAAAGAGGAGGCGGAAGAGCAGTCGACCCTGATGAAGGAGGCACGTGAGATGCTCCTCAGGTGGGAAGCAGACGATGCAGCCACGGTGAACCTCTGGAAGATGATGAACGGCTGGGTCTACGCCGGCTTCGACGAGACCTATCAGCAGATGGGCGTCACCTTCGACAAGATCTATTACGAGTCGCAGACCTACCTCTCCGGTAAGGAGGAGGTACTGCGGGGCGTGGAAGAGGGTCTTTTCTACCGGAAAGAGGATGGCTCTGTCTGGGCGGACCTCACACCCTACGGACTCGATCACAAGCTGCTGCTGCGCTCCGACGGCACCTCGGTCTACATGACCCAGGACATCGGCACCGCCCGGCTGCGGTTCGATGATTATCCCATTCATACAATGATCTACGTGGTGGGCAACGAGCAGAACTACCACTTCCAGGTGCTCTCGCTGCTGCTCGACATGCTCGGCTTCTCCTTCGGCAAGGGGCTGGTGCACTTCTCCTACGGCATGGTGGAGCTGCCCGAGGGCAAGATGAAATCGCGCGAGGGGACGGTGGTCGACGCCGACGACCTGATGGCCGGGATGATCGCCACCGCCCGTGAGACCTCACAGGAGCTGGGCAAGCTGGACGGGGTATCCGAAGAGGAGGCAGAAGCGATCTCCCGCATGGTGGGGCTGGGTGCCCTCAAGTACTTCATCCTGAAGGTAGATCCGAAGAAGAACATGACCTTCAACCCGAAGGAGTCGATCGACTTCAACGGCAACACAGGCCCTTTTATACAGTACACCCACGCCCGCATACAGTCGGTGCTGCGCAAGGCGGCCGATCAGGGGATCGCCCTTCCTGATGCGATGGAACTCACCCTGCCCCTCTCGGAGAAGGAGGAGGGACTGGTGCAGCTGCTCGCCGAGTTCGCAGGGGTGGTGCAGCAGGCCGGCACAGAGTACAACGTCTCGCTGATCGGCAACTATGTATATGAGCTGGTGAAAGAGTACAACCAGTTCTACCACGACTACTCCATCCTGAAGGAGGAGAGCAGCGCCCTGCGTGACTTCAGGCTGGTGCTATCCAAAAATGTGGCGCTTACGATCCGCAAGGGGATGTCGCTCTTCGGCATCGAGGTGCCGGAGCGGATGTAATC
>JAAYGM010000291.1 GCA_012727735.1 Bacteroidales bacterium
TCACTCTCCATCTCTTTAATTTACTTAAAGGACGTGTTTCCATTATACGCACTGTATCACCAATGTTACAGTCGTTTTTCTCATCATGTGCGTGAAATTTCTTCGTTTTACTAACGAACTTCCCATAAATAGGGTGTTTCTCTTTCCATTTTACAGCAACGGTGACGGTTTTATCCATTTTATTGCTGAAAACGACCCCGATTCTTTCTTTCCTTAAATTTCTCGTTTCCATTCTCTATGTTATTGAATATTTTTCAATTCTCTCGCACGCAATTCTGTATGGATGCGGGCAATGTTTCTGCGTTTCTCCTTGATGGAACCTGAGTTATCGAGGGGAGTGATGGTGTGGTTGATCCGCAACTGGTTCAACTCAATCACCTCAGCACCTAATCTCTCATTCAGATCCTTATTGGACAACTCTTTAAATTCTTCTTTCTTCATATCGCTTTACGATTTTTGACCATAATCATAATCATTCCTTACCACGAACTTGGTGGTAACCGGCAATTTCTGCGCCGCTAAACGCAAAGCTTCTTTTGCCACCTCATAGGATACACCCTCGATTTCAAAAATGATCCTTCCCGGAGTGATGGGTGCTACGAACCCTTCAGGGTTACCTTTACCTTTACCCATACGCACCTCAGCCGGTTTCTTGGTGATAGGCTTATCGGGGAAAATACGTACCCAAACCTGTCCCTGACGTTGCATGTAACGCGTTACAGCGATACGGGCAGCTTCAATCTGTCTTCCGGTGATCCATTTAGACTGCAATGATTTTATCCCAAAAGATCCGAACGCCAGCTCAGTACCACGACCGGCATTGCCTTTCATGCGGCCTTTCTGCTGTCTTCTGAATCTAGTTTTCTTTGGTTGTAACATATCTTCTTCAATTAAGCGTTTTTGTTATTCCTTTTGTTGCGTCTGCCGCCTCTGCCGGCGTCAGGGCGATTACCGCCGCCACGATTCGCACCACCGCGGTTATCTTTCGATGTAGCAAATGAGGGCGCGAGATCTTTCTTGCCATAGAATTCACCACGGCAGATCCATACCTTCACACCGATCAGACCCACTTTCGTCAGCGCTTCTGCCAGTGCATAATCGATGTCGGCACGGAAGGTGTGCAGGGGTGTTCTTCCCTCTTTGTACATCTCCGAACGTGCCATCTCAGCACCGTTCAAACGTCCCGATACCTGAATCTTCACACCCTCGGCTCCCATTCTCATGGTAGCAGCGATGGCCATCTTCACGGCACGACGATAAGCGATCTTACCTTCAATCTGGCGGGCTACGTTGTTGGCCACTATCACAGCGTCCAGCTCCGGCTTCTTGATTTCAAATATGTTGATCTGTATGTCTTTGTCGGTGATCTTCATCAGTTCCTCTTTCAACTTGTCCACTTCCTGACCTCCTTTACCAATGATGATGCCGGGGCGGGCGGTACAAATCGTGATCGTAACCAGTTTCAACGTTCTCTCAATGACAATGCGGGATACACTTGCTTTGGCAAGACGGGCATTCAAATAGGCGCGGATCTTACTGTCTTCCAGCAGCGTCTCACCATAATTATTTCCGCCGTACCAGTTAGAATCCCATCCTTTGATGATACCTAAACGATTTGCTATCGGATTTACTTTTTGTCCCATCTTATTAATTTTGTTCTTGTTCTTTGTTCAATGTATCTACCACAATGGTCACGTGGTTTGAACGTTTGCGAATCCTGTAACCGCGTCCCTGGGGAGCAGTACGAAGTCTTTTCAACATTGTTCCTCCATCCACGGAGATTGTTTTGATATAGAGTTCGCCTGTTTCGGCTTTGCGTTCGTTCTTCTGTTCCCAGTTAGCAATGGCTGAAAGCAATAATTTTTCTACTCTGCTGGATGCCTCTTTGTTGGAAAACTTTAAAACGCCCAATGCTTTGAACACTTCCATACCGCGCACCAAATCCGCTACGTAGCGCATTTTACGGGGCGAAGTGGGAACGTTCTTCAACACGGCTAAAGAAACCTCTTTGCGGCTTTCTTTTCTTTGTTCGGCTGATATTCTTTTTCTAGCACTCATGTCTTTTTCTGTTTTTCTTTATTCGTTAAGCGCCCTGATCTTATTTCTTTCTGTTACCTGCGTGTCCGCGGAAGGTACGGGTAACAGCGAATTCGCCCAGTTTATGCCCAACCATGTTTTCTGTCACGTAAACCGGGATAAACTTGTTCCCGTTGTGTACAGCGATGGTATGTCCAACAAAATCAGGAGAAATCATGGAGGCGCGTGCCCATGTCTTGACCACGGCTTTCTTGCCGCTCTCATTCATGGTGTTCACCTTCTGCTCTAATTTCAGGTTGATATATGGACCCTTCTTTAATGATCTGCTCATAGTTGTTAATAATTAATCAGATTACTTCTTTTTTCTTCTTTCTACAATGTACTTTGAAGAATGTTTTTTAGGAGCTCTTGTTTTCAAGCCCTTAGAATATAAGCCCTTCGGCGATCTTGGGTGACCTCCAGAAGCACGTCCTTCACCACCACCCATGGGGTGATCCACCGGGTTCTTAACAACCCCGCGGTTGTGCGGACGACGTCCGAGCCAACGTGAACGTCCGGCTTTACCTGATTTTTCCAGAGCGTGGTCCGAATTACCAACACTACCAATCGTAGCTTTACATGCGGATAGAATCTTACGAATTTCACCGGAAGGCATCTTCAGAATCGCATACTTATCCTCGCGGGACACAAGTTGTGCGAATGTTCCGGCTGAGCGTGCCATTTTAGCTCCCTGCCCCGGACGCAGTTCAATGTTATGAACCACTGTACCAATAGGTATCGCGGTCAGGGGGAGCGCATTTCCAACTTCAGGGGCAGCATCAGGCCCCGACATCACTGTGGTTCCCACCTCTAGTCCGTTGGGAGCAACGATGTAGGTCTTCACACCATCGGCGTAGTACAGCAATGCGATACGTGCCGAACGGTTAGGATCATACTCTATGCTTTGCACAACGGCAGGGATTCCATCTTTCGTTCTCTTGAAATCGATAATCCTGTAACGTCTCTTGTGTCCGCCACCAAGATAACCCATGGTCATCTTACCGTGGTGATTACGGCCACCCGTCGCACTCTTACCAACAACAAGAGATTTCTCCGGTACACTTGCAGTGATTGTTTCAAATGAACCGATAATCTTGTGTCTTTGCCCCGGTGTTGTGGGCTTAAATTTACGTATTGCCATTTCTTTTAAATATTGCTAAATAGATCGATTGTTTCACCTTTCTTCAAGGTTACAATTGCTTTCTTATATGCTGATGTTCTTCCGAAAATCACACCCGACTTGGAGTAACGGCTCTTCACCTTACCATCATACTTCATCGTGTTCACGCTTTCCACATGTACGTTGTAGAGCGCTTCAACGGCGTTCTTGATAGCAACTTTATTGGCAGAAGGCGCAACAATGAAACCGAAACGGTTCTCAAACTTGTCCGTTAAAGCGGTTTGCTTTTCTGTGAATATGGGTTTTACAATTACACTCATTTTGTCTCTCCTTATGCTTTTAACAGGTTATCAATCACAGCAACCGACGATTCAGTCATCACCAGGCTTGCGCAATTCATAATCTTGTATGTGTTTATGTCTGAAGCTGTTATAACACTTACTCTTCCTAAATTTCGGGCCGACAAATATACGTTTTTATTTTGATTCGGCAAAACGAAAAGTAGCTTTTTATCAGTGAGTTGCAGATTTTTTGTCAACTCGAGAAAACGCTGCGTTTTCGGTGTGTCAAACTCAAAATCTTCCACCACGATGATGGCATTGTTCTGCGCCTTCAGTGAAAAAGCCGATTTGCGTGCCAGCTGCTTCACTTTCTTGTTCACCTTAAAGCTGTAATCCCTTGGTCTGGGGCCGAATGCACGGGCACCACCAACCAGCAGCGGCGATTTGATATCACCACGACGAGCACCACCGCTGCCCTTCTGACGGATCAGCTTGCGTGTGCTGCCGGAAAGCTCACTTCTCTCTTTCGACTTATGCGTACCCTGGCGCTGGTTGGCCAGGTATTGTTTCACATCCAGCCAGATAACATGTTCGTTAGGTTCAATCCCGAAAATGGAATCGTCGAGCGTCACCTTTTTGTCTGTTACCTCTCCTTTGATATTATAAATACTTAATTCCATTTTACTTTTCAATTAATACGATTGAACCTTTCGCTCCCGGGACGGAACCTTTCAACAATAAAAGGTTGTTCTCGGGAATAATCTTAACTACCTGAAGGTTTTGAACAGTTACCTGCGCGTTACCCATCTGACCACCCATACGTGTTCCCTTGAACACCTTGGCGGGATAAGAGGCGGCTCCGATAGAGCCGGGTGCACGCAGCCTGTTATGCTGACCGTGCGTAGCCTGTCCAACACCTGCGAAACCATGACGTTTCACCACGCCCTGGAATCCTTTTCCTTTCGATGTACCAATCACGTCAACGTAAAGGGTATCATTGAATAGGTCAACAGTGATCTCTGAACCCAACGTATAGTCGTTTCCAAAGCCTTTGAACTCGGCCAAGTGTCTCTTGGGGCTTACTCCTGCTTTGTTGAAGTGACCTTTTTCAGGGTTCGTGGTATGTTTGTCTTTCTTGTCAACAAACCCGAGCTGAATAGCGTCATAACCGTCATTGTCGACAGTCTTCACCTGAGTAACCACGCAAGGACCAACTTCGATAACAGTGCATGGAACATTCTTTCCCTCGGCA
>JAAYGM010000292.1 GCA_012727735.1 Bacteroidales bacterium
ACCCTACCGACCTCTCCGGCTGGAAGCAGGCGGTCACCTTCCTGCTCACCATGCCCGGCACGCCCCAGATCTACTACGGAACGGAGCTGCTGATGCATGGCAACAAGAGCAGGCACGACGGTTATGTCCGTCTGGACGTTCCCGGTGGCTGGCCCGGAGATGAGATGGATCAGTTCACCCGCGAGGGTCGCGATGCCATCCAGAACGAGGCGTTCGACTACCTCAGCAAGCTGCTCCACTGGCGGCAGGGCAACGAGGTGATCGCTCACGGCGGTATGAAACACTACGTACTGCAAAAAGGGGTCTACCTCTACGAGCGCTTCCTGGGTGATGATAAAGTATTGGTTTTCATGAACGGAACAACAAACGAGGTAACGATAAACCTTGACCGCTATACAGAGTCTATTAAAGGGTTGAACAGTTTGAAGGATTTTCTTTCCGGAAAAACCGTTACCCTGGGTGAGACACTGACCCTCTCGTCCAAGGAGGTGCTGCTGCTGGAGTAAGTTTCCTAGAGTGCGTGATTGAACCGCCAAAAAAATATACAGACAACAATGAAATATACCCTTCACTCCCTTTTCTATCTGCTGGTCATTATCTTCACGTTCTCCTGCGGCGAGGATCCGATTGTTCCTCCGGATGTGAAACCCGATCCAAAGCCGGAGCAACCGGTCATCATCAAAGAGGGACTCTCCTGGAGTCCTGAAACCCCTGATGCCGACAAGGAACTGACCATCTGGTTCAAAGCGCCTACTGGCACACCACTATATGGTCACACTGAAGAGGTGTATGTTTATATTGGTGTCGTAAGCGAAGGAACATGGATGTATGTCCCGGCAGAGTGGGAAGAGAATATTGGGAAATGCAAAATGACGAAGGTGCCGGACGAGCCTAACACCTGGCGCATCACACTCTCACCCACCATCCGGCAATGGTTCGGCTCCGGTGAGACACCGGTCAACAAAATCGGAATCGTTGTCCGGAATGCCGACGGTGAAAAGAAGGGATTTCCGGAAAAAGAAAATGACAACGGAGATCGGTATATTGAAAATATCACCGACAGCAAGTACAAGCCGTTCCAGCCGGGAGCTGTAAAGAGCGGTTCCATGCCCGCCGGACTGCAACATGGCATCAACATCGTGGACAACAGCACTGTGACACTGGTGCTCTACGACAAGGACAAGTATGGTGCACGGAAGGATTTCGCACATGTGGTGGGTGACTTCAATAACTGGACGCTGAGTAACGACGAACAATCGCAGATGTTCCGCGACGATGCCGCCGGCTGCTGGTGGATCACTCTCACGGGCCTTGAGCCGACAAAAGAGTATGCCTTCCAGTACTACCTTGGCAACAGCGGCAAGGAGCCCTTCAGGGTGGCCGACCCCTATGCCCGCAAGGTGCTGGATCCAAACAACGACAAATATATCTCTCCCTCCACCTATCCTGAGAATCTGACTTACCCGGAGGGAGCTATAGGGATGGTTTCGGTATTCAAGATCCAGGAAGAAGAATATCATTGGAAGGTAACCGATTTCGAGAAGCCGTCACTTGACAACCTGGTGATCTATGAGCTGCTGCTGCGCGACTTTACTGAGAGCGGTGATATCAACGGGGCGATGACGAAGCTGGATTATCTGCAGTCGCTCGGTGTGAACGCCATTGAGCTGATGCCGGTGCAGGAGTTCGACGGCAACGACAGCTGGGGATACAACCCCGCCTTCTTCTTCGCCATGGACAAGGCTTACGGCACCGACCGGATGTACAAGGAGTTTATCGATCAGTGCCATAAACGTGGCATGGCGGTGATTCTGGATGTGGTCTACAACCACGCCACCGGTGCCAGCCCTTTTGCCAGGATGTGGTGGGATCCAGATCACAAGAAACCCGGAACGAGTGAAATTGTGCCAAGTACTGCTTCTAACAACCCCTACTTCAACGCAGATGCGC
>JAAYGM010000037.1 GCA_012727735.1 Bacteroidales bacterium
AGAAACTGAAGTAACAGAAACAGCGAGCTTTACCAATGATCTGGGAGCTGACTCTCTTGACACGGTTGAATTGATTATGGAATTCGAAAAAGAATTCAACATCTCAATTCCGGATGATCAGGCAGAGAAAATCTCTACCGTAGGTGATGCTGTTTCTTATGTAGAACAACACGCAAAATAATCCATTTAGTTCATGGAGTTAAAGAGAGTAGTAGTAACAGGCCTGGGAGCAATTACTCCGCTGGGGAACGACGTCAAAACAACGTGGGAGAATGCCCTGGAGGGGAAAAATGGCGCCGGGCCTATTACTCATTTCGATGCATCACTTTTCAAAACGCAGTTTGCCTGCGAAGTGAAAGATTTCAACCCCGGTGATCTGTTTGATCGCAAGGAAGCAAGGAAATTCGACCGTTATTCTCAGTTTGCCGTCAAGGCAGCGAAAGAGGCAATGGAAGATTCCGGTCTCGATCTGGAGAATGAAAATCTGGATCGCATCGGAGTGATATTCTCTGCAGGAATCGGAGGGATAAGAACATTTGAGGATGAGGTTTCCAATTACTATGCGGACACGACGAAAGGACCCAGGTTTAATCCATTTTTCATTCCGAAAATGATAGCGGATATTGCTGCAGGGCATATCTCTATGATTTACGGGCTGAGAGGTCCCAACTACGCAACCGTATCGGCTTGTGCCTCTTCCACAAACGCCATCATCGATGCATTCAACCTTATTCGTCTGGGCAAAGCAAATGTGATTGTTTCGGGAGGAGCAGAAGCAACCATCAGCCCTTCAGCAGTGGGGGGCTTTAATGCGATGCATGCCCTCTCCACACGCAACGAAACACCGGAGACAGCCTCACGTCCCTTCAGCGCCAGCCGCGACGGATTCGTAATAGGTGAAGGCGGTACAGCCCTCATACTTGAGGAGCTGGAGCACGCACTTGCCCGCGGTGCTAAGATCTATGCTGAAGTAGCAGGTGGAGGCATGTCGGCCGATGCATATCATATCACCGCTTCCCATCCCGATGGGCTGGGTGCCAAATTGGTGATGCACAATGCACTGGAGGATGCTGAGATGAATCTCGATGAGATCGACTACATTAACGTACATGGTACATCCACACCTGTGGGAGATATATCGGAATCGAAAGCGATCATCGATGTATTCGGAGACCACAGCTACAAGCTCAACATCAGCGCCACCAAGTCGATGACAGGTCACCTGCTGGGTGGTGCAGGGGCACTGGAGGCGATGTTCAGTATCCTGGCAATCAGAGATCAGATTGTACCCCCGACCATTAACCATGAAGATGGGGATGATGATCCGGAGATTGACTACAGACTCAATTTCACATTCAACAAAGCTCAAAAAAGGAAGATAAGAGCTGCGTTATCTAACACTTTTGGCTTTGGGGGACACAACGCAAGTGTGATACTCAAGCAATACAACAAGTAGTGTGTTAAGAAGACTCGTAAAAAGGATCAAGGCTCTGCCACATAAAGGTAAAGAGCCTTATCTTACGTTTTATAACGTATTGGGATTCTATCCTGACAGGATAGATCTATATAGGGAAGCTATCACCCACCGTTCTTCTTCAAGTCGCTCGAAGAAAGGGAAATGGGTGAATAATGAACGCCTTGAATTTCTGGGTGATGCCATTCTTGATGCCATCGTCGCCGACATTCTCTACAAAAAGTTCATACATAAGAAGGAGGGGTTTCTCACAAGCACCCGTTCACGTATCGTGCAGCGGGAAACGCTCAACAAACTGGCCATTGACCTGGGGCTTGACAAGCTGATTGTCTCGTCGACACGCAACCTGGCACACAACACCAACATTTACGGAGATGCGCTGGAGGCGCTCATTGCTGCGATATACCTGGACCAGGGTTACAGGATTGCCAAGAAATTCGTATTCGAGACGATGATCAAGGAGCATCTGAATATTGAAAATGTGCTGAAAAGTGAGGTCGATTTCAAGTCGCGCCTCATTGAGTGGGGACAGAAGAACAAGGTAGATGTATATTTCGAAGTGACCGACTCCTCCTATGATGAGCAGAACAACCCGGTATTTATCTCCTGCGTGAAAGTGGCCGGCGTGGAGATTGGCTCAGGGAAAGGATATTCAAAGAAAGAATCCCACCAGATGGCTGCCAAGGTGGCAATCAAAAAGCTGAGGGAGAATAACGAGCTGCAGGATGTGCTCCTGGATGCTGCAAAGAGCAATCCGCCCGAAGGCGAGAGCCCCTCAGAGGACGCTCCTGTCATTGACCAGGCCGACTAAAATCACTTTTAGCCGGTTTTCTTTTTTTCTGACTCTCCCATTCTTTAGCAGATCCCGAATTTTTACCAGATCCCGAACGAGATGCCCATTCTTTTCCCCTGTACCACAAGATCGTTATCGGCAGTCACCAGCCGTAGCTTGCCTGCTACATCCGACAAAGGTACATCGGAGATCTCACTTCCCAGCTTCGCTACCATCCTGCCAAATACACCCCGGTGAATCAGGTCAGCGGCATGTCCGCCAAGCAACGTTCCCAGGTTCCTGTCGTAAGGTGAGGGTGACCCTCCTCGCTGAATATATCCAAGCACTGTCTCCCGTGTCTCAAACCCTGTCTGCTCCTGTATCTCACGGGCAAAATAGATTGCCGGCTTCTCCTTGGTCGGTATCTCAACTCCCTCAGCTACAGCCACGATAGAGTAGGCTTTCCCCAGTTCCATCCGTTTCTTGATCTTCTCAATGACCACCTTCATATTGTAACCCAGCTCCGGCAGAAGAATAATATCGGCCCCACCGGCCATACCGGCATAGAGCGTGATCCAACCGGCATGATGGCCCATCAGCTCGATGACCATCACACGACGGTGTGAGCTGGCTGTGGAGTGAAGCCTGTCGATGGCATCTGTGGCGATGTTGACTGCTGTATCGAAACCGAAGGTGACATCTGTGCCATAGACATCGTTATCAATAGTTTTGGGTACGCCGATCACGTTCAACCCCATATCGGCCAGCATCGATGTGGTGCGCTGTGTGCCGTTACCGCCGATACAGACCAGACAATCTAGCTCAAGCTCATGATAGGCATCTTTTATCTGTTCCCTGTCTTTCTCATCGAGCGAGTTGATCATCTTGCGAAAAGACTTCTCACGTGCCGTACCCAGGATGGTCCCTCCCAGATTCAGGATACCGGAGAGCGACTGATCGGTAAGCTCCACGACATCTTTATACAATAACCCCGAAAAACCATTTTGGATTCCAATCACCTGCATCCCGTAGTTATTGATGGCTGTTTTGCCAACACCACGTATGGTTGCATTAATTCCGGGTGCGTCACCACCCGAAGTAAGAATACCTACCTTCATAATTTAATCATTTTAGAATGTACACAAAGAAAACAAAAAATAGAGAAAAAACGGGTAATTACAGGGATTATTTTCCGGTTATCGGGATGGAGTGCGGACGATCTGAACAGATCACCCCTAAACAGACGGATGCAGCTTGCCGTAAATGATTCGGGCAGCCCTGTCCGAAGCACCGGAATCACCCAGAACCTGCTGCATCTCCCTGTAATTCTCCAGCATATTCTGCCGGTAACGCTGCACATGCAGCAGCTGATGCAGCTCTGTACGGATATTCTCTACTGTAAAGAACTTAGCGAAGAGCTCTTTCACCACCTCCCGTCCGATGATCAGGTTCACCAGTGAGATCCATGGGGTATGGAGTATATGTTTGAATCCCCAGTAAGTGAGCTGCGGTAGTGCCATACGATAGCAGACCACCTGTGGCACATTGAGCAGTGCAGTTTCCAGCGTGGCCGTTCCCGAGGTCACCAACGCCGCTTCCGACTGGGACAGGATGCGGTAGGTCTGGTTAAAAAGGACCTTCACCTGCGGGAAGGAACGTTCATATTCTTTATAAATGGCGGGATCAATCCCCGGTGCGCCGGCAACGATAAACTGGTACCCGTCGGCAAAACCCTTCACCGCCTCCAGCATGGCTGGCATATTATTGCGGATCTCCTGCTTGCGGCTTCCCGCCAGCAGGGCAATCACAGGCTTCTCCTCGAGCTGGTTGTCCGTGACAAACTGCCCGAATGTCTCCTCCTTGTGCTCCCGTTGTGCGATGGCATCGACAGTCGGGTTACCCACATAGTGAACCCGGTATTGATGCTTTCTGTAAAAATCAACTTCAAAAGGAAGGATACAGAGCATCTCATCTACATATTTTTTAAACGATTTCACCCTGTATTCTTTCCATGCCCACACCTTGGGTGAGATATAATAATGGACAGGTATCTCCAGCTGTCTCTTTACGTATGCGGCAATCTTCAGATTAAATCCGGGATAATCCACCAGGATCACCACATCGGGACTGTACCGTGCGATATCTTCCTTGCAGAGGGCGAGATTCCTCAGGATGGCCGGAGCATGTAAAACCACGGGAATCACACCCATAAAAGCCATTTCACGGTAATGCTTCACCAGCGTACCGCCCGCTGACTGCATCAGATCACCGCCAAAGAAGCGGAAGTCTGCCTCGTTGTCCAGTTTTTTGAGCGACAGCATCAGGTTCGATGCATGCAGATCGCCCGATGCTTCCCCCGCAATTAGATAATACTTCATATGAATTTTATTAAAGCAGTTTCAACATGAACCTCATTCTCTCTGACCGCTGAAAGCATCAACAACCCCGACAAAAAAACTATTGTTAATTGCTGACCGCTTATATCTCCCATTTCTTCAGCTCCGGCATAAAATCATACGCCGTCATATCAATTTTCACCGGTACCACAGCTGCATACCCGTTGGCCAGTGCCCATTCATCGTTGTCTTCATTGTCCGCTTCCCAGTTCTCAAAGTTGCCAGTCATCCAGAAAACATCACCACCAGCACCATCATTGGAGCGGTAGTACTCATTGACCCATTTACCATTTGTCTGCGTAGTCATCTTCACACCCTTTATCTCACCGATGGGCACGTTCACGTTCAGACAAATACCCGCGGGGAGTCCCTCAGCCAGCACCTTCTCCGCCAGTCGCCGCGCTACACCGGCCGTCGCTGCGAAATCTGCATCGTTGTTGAAATCGCAGAGTGAAAAGCCGATGGAGGGTACCTCAAACACACAACCCTCGATAGCGGCACCCATGGTGCCCGAATAGAGCACACTGATACCCGCGTTGGAGCCATGGTTGATGCCGGAGACCAGCAGATCGGGCTTCCGCTCAGTGAACTCATTCAATGCCAGCTTCACACAGTCGACAGGTGTGCCGTTGCACATATAGGCGGTAAGATCCTCTTCCTTGTGATACATCCATGCACGAAGTGCCTGCGAAGTAGAAATCGCGCTCGACATGCCCGAGCGGTGTGAATCGGGTGCAAAAACAATGATCTCTCCCAGCCCTTTCATCGCTTCTATCAGCGATGCAATCCCTTTCGCCTGATAACCGTCATCGTTGGTGATGAGGATCAGGGGTTTTCTTTTACTCATGCTATTTATTTTTTTAGAATTACAAATATAGGGAATTAATGCCATTTCACCACGATAGGAAAAGTTACGAAATGGTTAATTCTACTTTACCTCCATTAGAAAATTACAACTATTTCGTACCTTTGAATGTTTACAAATAAATAAAACTATTTTTCCCAATGAGAAGATTGAACATACTCATCAGTGCATTGATTATCTCTGTCTCCCTTTTTGCACAGGAGGTCAGACCGGTTAAGAACGTGATCGTAATGATCCCCGACGGCACATCACTCAGCGTCTACTCTGCTGCCAGGTGGTACAAATTCTATAATAATGAGGGTGAAGGACTGCAGATTGACCCTTACATCACGGGGACAGTCACCACCTTCTCCTCCAATGCCCCCATCGGCGACTCAGCTCCCACAGGATCGGCCTACGCTACCGGCGTATTGCAGCAGTCGGGCAATGTAGCCATCCACCCTGAAGTGTCGGAGAACGATCTCCTGCCGGTAGATGCATCACGCAGCTTCCAGCCTGCCGCCACCATCCTGGAGGCCTCGAAGATAGAGAAAAAGAAAGCGGTGGGACTGGTCGTCACCAGTGAGTTCCCTCATGCCACGCCGGCCGACTTCTCGGCGCATCATTACAAAAGGAGCAACTACACAGCGATTGCACCCCAGATGGCTTACCAGAACCTGGATGTGATGTTTGGCGGCGGCAACGACATCCTCACCAGTGATATCAAACAACATTTCGCCGGCAACGGTACCACCCTGATACAGGATGACCGGAGCGCACTCCTCAACTACAAAGGGACAGGGAAGGTGTGGGCCCTCTTCGGAGAGAGAGCACTGCCCTATAATATAGACAGAAACCCCGACAGGGTGCCATCCATTGCCGAGATGACCGGGAAGGCTATCGAGCTGCTGTCGAAGAATGAGAACGGCTTCTTCCTGATGGTGGAAGGGAGCCAGGTGGACTGGGCAGCGCACGCTAACGATGCTGCCACGATGATCAACGAGTACCTTGCCTTTGACGAGGCTGTGGGGAGAGCGATAGAATTCGCGAAAAAGGATGGTAACACCGCTGTCGTTATCCTCTCCGACCACGGCAACAGCGGCTTCTCAATCGGCAAGAGAGAGTGCGGGGGATATGACCGTCTCTCCATCGAACAACTCTTTGGAGCCATCTCAAAATACAAGCTTAGCGGCAACGGGCTGGAATCGATACTGATAGATGCGAAGCCGGAAGAGATCAGAGCCATATTCAAGGAGTATACCGATATCGATATCACCGATGAAGAACTCGAGACACTCCTCTCTTCGAAGAACTACAAAGAGGCCGATTACACGAAAGTTGGAACCAGCAACAACCTTGCGCATAACATTGTTAACATATTGAACGCGCATACCTGCTTCGGCTTCACCACCGGAGGACATACAGGCGAAGAGGTGCTGATGGCGGCTTACCATCCACAGGGCGACCTGCCCCGCGGCCACATGCGCAACACCGAGCTGAACCACTACCTGCAACAGGTCACCGGCCTGGAGAGCTCACTGCAGGAACTGTCAGACAGGATCTTCGCTAAACATGAAACGGTATTCTCCGGAATGCGTTACACCATCGACAAGAGTGACCCCGATTTCCCGGTGCTTACCGTAAGAGAGGGAAGGAATAGACTGGAGATCAAAGCATTCTCGTCTGTAGCCAAAAGGAACGGCAAGCCGTTCGATATTGGCTCGGTTGTGGTCTATATCGATAAAAACGACACCTTCTACCTCCCGGAAGAGCTGAGGGAGAAGCTATAAAGAGGGATCACACCTTTAATACAGAAAAAGTCCACCATCGTGTGGATTTTTTTGTATTACCTCTCCTCCACTTCTTTGATAGTGACATCTCCCTGAAATGAGATGGGCTGCCTGTTCATGTCGGTCACCACCAGACGGGCTGAGCCGCTCTCCCAGATGTCGAAATTGAACGACACCGCGCGGTCTAGGTCAAGAATGGTAATCTCAGCGATCCAGTTACCCTTGCGTTTTCCGGGCTGATACCTGTACTGAAATTCAGTGCTGGTGAAATTGTATCCTCCTTCACGCGGATCCATCGGAGCACGGTAGGCACGACCGTAATAGGGCAGGTATGCCCTGATGGTATCGGGGGTGACTTTCACATCATAATAGGGAGAGAGATAAACCGACCTGTAGCCGGTTGGATGAGCATAAGAGGCCTCAAAGATAAAGCTGGCGTTCGCCACCCCATCTTCTATCTCTGCAGCCAGCATCTTTTTTTCGGCGGCTGACCGGGTCGTTCCGCAGGCCTGAAAGACAAGCAGCAATGAGAACAGTACTGTTCCCCGGAATAATAATCTTTTCATTTTTTTTGCCCTCCTCTTTTTTTATATAGAAAACATCTGAATCAGCAATGCAAAAGCGACAGGTGACAATGACCTGCAACCTATTATATAAACAGTAAGATGTGTGAAAATGTTTTACCCGAGAAGAGGCAGACCGGGGAGCAGATGTGAAAGATAGAGCAGCATCATCAGCAGAGAGGTAACATAACCGAGAATGATATTGGCTTTTGATACTGTCCTGGTGAAGAAGTAAGCGTTAAGATAGGATATAAGCGCGAGGCAGAGCGTGAAGAAGAAGAGGGTCATGCTCCAGAACAGCACCTGCAGCAAGAGCAGAAAAATGATCAAAAAGACGACAAACTGCATAAAGGAGAGGGTGAGGACCTTGTCGCGGCTGTATGTTCTGATACTGAGATACATATTCAATATAAAGAAGAGTCCGACAAGCATGACAGCGATCCACTCCGTGATGGTCAATGCGGGGAGAGCGGGTAGCGATAAGGTGGCAGAGACACGGAAAGGCTGAAGGAATCCCGCTATATCGTCATAAAGAAAATATAGGGAGAAGAGCGAAATATAGATGAGTAACACACCGAATATAGATGAGAGGAACGACCTGAACTGGTATCCCCGCATGGAGAGTTCACCTCTCCACCAGAGCGGGAGCAACACCAGAGCATACAATTGAAACAGCGACGCCACGGCTATCAGTACCCCTGAACGGAAAGAGTAGAGGTAGGAGTCAGACTTCTGATATGACTTCAACAGAGGGGAGAAAGCAAGCAATATAAAAATGAGAGAGAGGTAGTCACCTCTCATCACCAGAAACCAGGGATGCAGGGAGAACAAAAAGAGCGGCACAAGAAAGGGGAGTGTGGAACGTGAACGGATCAGTGTAAAACGGCTGTTCACTGAGGAGAGGATCAGGGCGATCAGAAAAACGGATACTGTGGAAGCCGTGAAGGAGACCACCGGATCAGCAAACAGATGCGCGATATGGCTCCAGATAAAACTATTGTCCGTGAAAGCGTGCGCCGGCATCCCGGCCCGGTAAAAGAGGAGCGTTCGCATACCAATGACCACCAGGGAGGTGATCAGAGAGATAAAGCGTCCCTCAACTATCGTTGTGCGGAATGTTCTGACAACAGCACGCATTAATCAGATGATTCTTTTTATTGATTGTGGAGATCGAAGCCTATGTCTTTTCTGAAATAACACTTCTCATAGCTGATCTTCCCTATGTTCCTGTAGGACCTCTCCAGCGCCTCCTCCATTGTTTTGCCGTATGAGGTGACTGCCAGCACACGTCCTCCGGCAGTGACGACCTCTTCACCAAGATCTTTTGTCCCTGCATGAAAGACAATACTGTCTAACACCTTGTCGAGACCCGAGATCTTCTTACCTTTTTCGTATGCTTCGGGGTATCCGCCCGAGACCATCACCACGGTCGTGGCGAAGCGATCATCAATCACCAGCGTCTTCCTGTCGAGTGTCTCGGTGGTGACACCGATAAACAACTCCAGCAGGTCCGATTTGACGAGCGGCATTACCACCTCTGTCTCCGGATCTCCCATCCGAACATTGTATTCAATCACCTTCGGCTCACCACCCACGCTGATCAGTCCAAGGAAGATAAAACCCTTATAGTCAATATTCTCATTTCGCAGACCTGTGACGGTAGGCTCCACAATCTGTGTGCGCACTTTCTCCATGAAGGGCCCATCGGCAAAAGGAACGGGCGAAACAGCCCCCATACCTCCGGTATTTAATCCGGTATCCCCTTCGCCTATACGTTTGTAATCCTTTGCCACGGGCAGTATCTTGTAGGAGCGTCCATCGGTCAGTACAAACACGGAACACTCGATCCCGGACAGGAACTCCTCTATCACCACCTTATTGCTGGCATCACCGAACTTACCGTTGAGCATCTCCCAGAGCATCTGCTTTGCTTCATTCACATCGTTGATGATCAGCACCCCTTTTCCGGCAGCAAGACCGTCGGCCTTCAGCACGTAGGGCGATGGAAGAGAATCGAGGAATGCGTTCCCCTCACCGACATTATCCAGAGAGACCGTTTTGTATCGTGCAGTGGGAATCTGATGGCGTATCATAAACTCCTTGGCGAAATCCTTGCTTCCTTCCAGCTGCGCTCCCTTTCTGGAGGGCCCTATTACGGCGATATGACAGATGTCCTCATCGTCGCGGAAAAAGTCATAAACACCCTGTACCAACGGATCCTCGGGACCAACAACGATCATGTCGATATCGTTGTCGAGCGAGAATTGCTTCATCGCTAAGAAATCGGTCACACCAATGTTGACGTTGGTGCCCAGCAGCGCCGTGCCGGCATTACCGGGAGCAATATAAAGATTATTCAGATAGCTGCTCATGCGTATTCTCCACGCCATAGCATGTTCGCGGCCTCCGGATCCAAGTAGAAGGACATTCATAATGCCAATAAATCTATTACGAAGTTACTAATTTTCTCGCTCGCAGTGATAACGGGCAACAATATGCAAAGCTACTAAAAAAAAATAAAAAAGAGAGAGCCAATAATGAAAAATGGAGATAATGAAGGAACAAACGACAAAAACTGTCAGTTTAAGCCTGAAACAGTTATCTTTGCAGAATAAATAAAAGAAAAATGAACGATAACAGAATATGCAACCTTTTCGGAACAGACTATCCCATTATTCAGGCCGGGATGGTGTGGTGCAGCGGCTGGAGGTTGGCCTCTGCAGTGAGTAATGCCGGGGGGCTGGGACTGATAGGTGCCGGGTCCATGCATCCCGACACGTTACGCGAACATATACGCAAATGCAGTGCTGCCACTGATAAACCGTTTGGTGTGAACATCCCACTGATGTACCCTCAGATTGAGGAGATCATACAGATAGTGATGGAGGAGAAGGTGAAGATTGTCTTCACCTCTGCCGGCAGTCCAAAAACATGGACCCCGAAACTGAAAGAGAAAGGCATCACCGTGGTGCATGTGGTCTCCAGCTCCAGGTTCGCCATCAAGTGCGAAGAGGCCGGTGTAGACGCAGTCGTAGCCGAAGGGTTTGAAGCAGGCGGTCATAACGGACGTGAAGAGACCACCACACTGTCACTCATCCCGCAGGTGAAGGAAGCGACCACGCTGCCACTGATCGCTGCCGGCGGCATTGCCACGGGTGCGTCCATGGCTGCCGTCTTTGCCCTGGGTGCTGAAGGGGTACAGGTGGGGACGCGCTTCGCCCTAACCAGGGAGAGCTCTGCCAGCGACGCCTTCAAACAGCACTGCATCACCCTGAACGAGGGTGATACACTCCTTTCGCTGAAGAAGGTGAGCCCAACACGATTGGTAAGGAATGCATTCTTCATGCAAGTGCAGGAGATGGAGCAGCGGGGTGCGACGGCAGAGGAGCTGCGTGAACTGCTGGGTCGTGGTCGTGCAAAAAAAGGGATCTTTGAAGGTGATCTCACCGAAGGAGAGCTGGAGATTGGTCAGATAGCATCACAGATCAGGGAGATCATTCCTGCTGCTGAGGTGGTGAGGGAGATGATTGAGAGCTACAACAACACGCTGCAGCAATTAACCGGAAAAACATTTTAAAAAATCAAAGCTTGTGGAGACTCCCTTCATGAGGGAAGGAGAGGCAAGTGAACAGACATCGATATGCGAAGACAACTAATATTTATCTTTTTAATCGCCTTTTCAGGCATGCTCACAGCCCAGCAGGAGAAGCAGTTCACCCTTGAAGAGCTGATACCCGGCGGCAAGTATTACCCTCATTTCTACCCAACCATCCCGCAACAGTTTCAGTGGAACGGCAACAGACTGGCAGCTATAGGGAACGACTCCATCTGGTTAATTGAGAACGAAGGAAGGGGACGAAAATCATTCATTCTCACCTACAAAGAAATCGAAGAGGGACCAGGGATGGGAGAGAACAGGATCAATCGCCTCTCCTTCTCACACGGGGGAGGAGACGAGGTGCTGTTTTACACCTCCGGCGGCACCGGAGTGTATGACCTGAAGAAAAAAGAGCATAGGGCATTCTTCAGCTATCCGGAAAAGAGCGGGAACCAAACGCTCTCACCCGATCACTCCTTCATGGCTTATACGATAGAGAACAATCTCTTCGTTGCAGACAGCAACGGGCAGGCGTGGGCTCTATCCAACGAGTGCAACAGGGGCATTGTCTACGGACAATCGGTTCACAGGAACGAGTTCGGTATCAGCGGTGGCATCTTCTGGTCGCCCGGTGGCAGGAGGATGGCCTTCTACAGGATGGACGAGACGATGGTGAGTGATTACCCGCTGGTGGATGCCTCAGCAAGGGTAGCCGCGGTGAAGTACAGCAAATACCCGATGGCGGGAATGGCCAGCCACCACGTGACCATAGGCATCTTCGACACATTGAC
Source organism: Bacteroidales bacterium (assembly GCA_012727735.1). Lineage (GTDB taxonomy): Bacteria > Bacteroidota > Bacteroidia > Bacteroidales > Dysgonomonadaceae > Proteiniphilum. Next base: position 12,229 of record JAAYGM010000037.1, read on the forward strand.
GAAAGAGACCATCTGGCTGCAAACAGGGGAGCCGGATGATCATTACCTCACCAACATCGCCTGGAGCCCCGATGGTGAGGCGGTCTACATGGCTGAGCTTAACAGGGAACAGAACAGGATGCAGCTGAACAGATATAATGCTGTCACGGGAAGCTTTGACAGGATTCTCTTCGAGGAGAGCCACCCCAAATATGTGGAGCCGGAGAATCCCGTACTCTTTGTAAGGAACAAGGATGAGCAGTTTATCTGGCAAAGCGATCGAAACGGTTACAATCATCTCTACCTATATGACATTTCGGGAAAGCAGCTGAAGCAACTGACCGACGGCACCTGGGAGGTGACCGAAGTGATCGGGTTCGACAAGAAGGGAGAGAACCTTTACTTCATCGCCACACTCCCCTCACCCATTGATCGCCATGTCTGCAGTGTGACGCTGAAGAGCGGGAAGATCACACAGCATACTACCCTGCCGGGGATACACACCGCCACACTGAGCACGTCGGGAAGGCATCTTTTGGACAGATACTCATCGCACGACAACCCCGGCAGGATCGATCTGATTGAGACCTGTACAGGCAGGACCACTCTCCTCTCCCAGGCTGAAAACCCGTTCGCCGGGTTCAGCATGCCCACGGTGGAGCTGGGCAAGGTGAATTCGGCAGATGGCAGGACGGACCTATACTACCGGATGATCAAACCAGCCGGATTCGACGCTGCGAAGAAATACCCCGTGGCGGTCTACGTCTATGGTGGTCCTCATTCGCAGATGGTGAGCAACCGCTGGCGTTACGGATCGGGAGGATGGGAGACGCACATGGCCCAAAAAGGATATATCGTCTTCGTGATGGACAACAGAGGTACAGCCTACAGAGGCCTCGATTTCGAGAATGTCACTCACCGGCAGCTGGGCGTGGTGGAAGCCGAGGACCAGATGAAAGGTGTGGCGTTCCTGCAGTCACTTCCCTACGTGGATAGTGAACGCATGGGCATCCATGGGTGGAGCTACGGGGGATTCATGACAATCAATATGCTTCTCCGTTACCCGGAGGTGTTCAAAGTAGGAGTGGCTGGTGGTCCCGTGATCGACTGGAAATATTATGAGGTGATGTACGGTGAACGCTATATGGACACTCCTGCAGAGAACCCGAAAGGATATGAAGAGAGCAGCCTGCTGAACAAGGCTACGCAGCTGCGGTCTCGCCTGCTGATCATTCACGGTGACGAGGATCCCACCGTGGTGATGCAGCACAGCCTGCAGTTTATTAAAGCGAGCATAGCGGCAGGGACACATCCTGACCTCTTCCTCTATCCCGGACATGGACACAACATGATGGGCCGGGACAGGGTGCACCTGCACCGCCACATCACACGCTATTTTGATGATTTCATTCCACAGGATTGACGACCGTGAAAAGGAGCGGCTGCACCTACAGGATAAATCCTAAAAACTTATTATCTTTGCATTCACTATGCAATACAAACTTTTCCCATCCGATCGGATCTCATTCTTCAGCCTGAGCAGCGGTAGTTGTGGCAACTGTTACTACTTGGGTAACGCGCACTACGGCATCCTTATCGATGCCGGACTGGGTCCGCGGGTAATCAGAAAGCGACTTGCCGAATATGGGATTGAGCTCTCCTCCATCATGGCAATACTGATCACACATGATCACTACGACCACATCAAATCGGCCGGGTATTTGGGTGAGAGGATGCATATCCCCGTATATGCCACACGTGATGTACACCGTGGGATCGAGCACTGCCCAATGATCAGTAACAACCTCAACGGATCAGCCAAGTACATCGAGAAAGGCAAACCTTTCCAGATTGAAGACATACGGATTACGGCGTTCGACGTGCCCCACGACAGCAATGACAATGCCGGTTACTTCTTTGAGTTTGACGGTGAAAGGATGACGCTGGCGACTGACGTGGGAGCCATCACCGATGAGGTGGCCTATTATATCAGCAAGGCCAACCACCTGGTGATCGAGAGCAATTACGATGAGGAGATGCTTCAAAACGGAAGCTATCCCTTTCACCTGAAGCGGAGGATCACATCCGGCACAGGACATCTGAGCAACCGCCAGACAGCCGAGTTTCTTGCCAACAACTTCACCTCCGACCTGCGCAATATATGGCTCTGCCACCTGAGCGGTGACAATAACAACCCTCAGCTGGCCTACAACACGATGAAGGAGCATCTTTTACAGAAAGGCATCGAGGTGGGGCAGCATGTTGCATTACATGTACTGGAACGCAACGTGTTATCGAAAAAAACAGAATTCTAGTTGTCATATCATGCAGTTAGCCCCCATCCTTTTGTTTACTTATAACCGTCCGCTGCACACGCGCCAGACGCTGGAAGCATTGCTGAACAACAAGCTGAGCAGCCAAAGCGAACTTTATGTTTTTTCTGACGGATATAAAAACAATCACGACAAAAAAGAGGTGCTGAAAGTGCGTGAGCTGATACGTTCCATAGATGGTTTCAGGGAGATACATATCATAGAGCACAGTGAGAACCTGGGACTGGCAAAGAATATTATTGAGGGTGTGACACAAGTTGTGAACAGGCATGAAAAGGTAATCGTGCTGGAAGATGACCTGATCACATCACCCCACTTCCTCACCTTCATGAACGAAGCACTGGAGAGGTTCAGAGATGAAGAGAAAATCGGGCATATACAGGGTTTTTGTTTCCCGTTAGAGGATCTTCCTGATTCGTTTCTCATCAAATGGGCGGGCAGCTGGGGCTGGGCCACCTGGAAGAGAGCGTGGCAGCACTTCAACCCCGACGGCAAAGCACTGTTATCGGAGCTGGAAAGAAGAAAATTGACCAGACCGTTCGATTTCAACGGGAACTACCCCTTCACACGCATGTTACGCAGACAAACGAAAGGAGAGAATGACTCCTGGGCAATCCGCTGGAACGCCTCTCTTTTCCTGAAAGATATCCTGTCGCTCAACGCCGGTAAATCGCTGGTGATGAATATAGGGTTCGACGGCAGCGGCAGTCACTGCGGACCGGACGTTATCTATAACACCCTCCTGCATAAGGGTGAGCTGAAGACAGCGCTGAGCGAAGTGCGGGAGGACAAAAAGGTACGCAGGAAAATTGAGCAATACTATGGACGAACCAACTCGTTCATGGCAAAAGTGAGCAGACGAATAAACCGCTATTTGAGAAGCAGTTAACAAATGAATATTCTGATCATCAGTACATCTGATATGCAGGGTGGAGCAGCCATCGCCTCCTTCCGGCTGATGAACGCGCTTATCAGGCGTGGAGAGAAGGTAAAGATGCTGGTGCGCGATAAACGTTCTGACCACCCTGAAGTGATCACCACAGGCAACAGCCTACTGCATAAACTGAATTTCTACCAGGAACGGGCTATCATCTTTCTGCATAACAGACTGTCGAGAAAAAATCTGTTCGATATCTCTATCGCGAACAGCGGTGTTTCCATCACGGAGCATCCGCTATTCAGGCAAGCCGATGTAATCCATCTCCACTGGATCAACCAGGGGATGCTCTCTCTCGGAGAGATAGCCTGCATCATTGCCTCAGGCAAGAAGGTGGTCTGGACGATGCACGACATGTGGCCCTTCACCGGAATCTGCCACCATGCTGCCGGGTGCACCCTCTACGAGAAAGGGTGCGGGGATTGTCCATATCTCGCTGCTCCCTCACCGAGCGATCTCTCACGACAGCTGTTTCAAAAAAAAATAAAGGCTTACGGCCAAGGCAGAATCACATTCGTAGCCTGCAGTCACTGGCTGAAAGAGCTGGCGGTGAAGAGTCCGCTCACGGCCGGCCACAAGGTGATCGCCATACCCAACCCCATTGACACAGAGCGCTATTATCCGATGGATAAGCGTGATCTGCGCAGGAAACGGCATCTGCCGGAGAGCAGTAAGATCATACTGTTCGCATCAGTAAAAGCATCCGACCCGCGAAAAGGCATAGATTATCTGGTGGAAGCAAGCCGCATCATCGCGCAACAACAGAGAGATATCCTCTTTCTGATTGCGGGCAGCAACGGGGAGGAAATGAGTAAGCGTCTCTCACTGCCCGCAAGGAGCTTAGGCTATGTAGCCCCAGAGGAGATGCCTGAGATCTACAACAGCGCCGACCTGTTCGTGACACCTTCGCTGCAGGAGAACCTCCCGAACACCATCATGGAGGCGATGGCTTGCGGCACACCCTGTATCGGCTTCGATACTGGGGGCATTCCCGAAATGATCGCACACGGGAAGAACGGTTATGTGGCGAAATACAGGGATGCGGAAGA
>JAAYGM010000008.1 GCA_012727735.1 Bacteroidales bacterium
GCAAAAGGTGTCCGTGCCCAGCAACCTGATATCAGCAAGCAGACATCTGCCATCCAGGATCAGATCAAAACCCTGAAACGGGAGAAGGCCCGTGTAGAGAGGCTGATTGCCGCCAATGCGGCCAACCGGAAGCAGCTGGATGATATTGAGTCGCAGCTGGAGGTGCTGCAGAGCCAGCTCTCGGCACAAACATCCATCCTGCAAAAAAACAGCCAGCACATCTCCGCACAGAGTTCCACCATTGATATACAGGTGGCACAACTGGACGATCAGCTGGAGAAGACGCGGATCACATCTCCCATCACCGGCACGGTACTGAACAGGTATGCCGAAACGGGTGAACTGGCTACCATGGGTACGCCTCTCTTTAAGATTGCCGACACCGGCACCCTCTTCCTGAGGGCTTATGTGACGAACGACCAGCTGGCTTTGATCAAACTGAATGATGAGGTGACAGTGCGGGTGGATGACGGAGAGGGCGGCATGAGGTCATATAAAGGAGAGATCAGCTGGATATCCGATAAATCGGAGTTTACCCCCAAAACCATACAGACCAAGAACGAACGGGCCAACCTGGTGTATGCATTGAGGATTGCTGTTCACAACGATGGCTTTCTGAAGATAGGAATGTACGGCGAGGTAAAGTTTACATCGCCCCGGCAGCATTCGCTACTGAACTTATACTGACTCGACTGTGGAGCAGAGAATAAAGACTACAACAAAATGATTGAGGTAAAGGATATACATAAGCGTTACGCCAAAGGGAAGGTGCATGCACTCAATGGCGTCTCTTTCTCAGTGGAAGATGGTGAGATCTTTGGTGTGATCGGACCCGATGGAGCCGGTAAATCATCGCTTTTCAGGATTCTCACCTCGCTCCTGCTGCCCGACAGCGGAACTGCCATCATGAACGGGTATGATGTGGTGAAAGATTACCGGAAGATCAGGCAGATCATCGGCTATATGCCGGGGCGGTTTTCACTCTACCAGGATCTGAGCGTAGAGGAAAACCTGACGTTCTTCGCTACGCTCTTCAATACGACCATTGAAGAGAACTACCACCTGATTAAAGATATTTATCAGCAGATAGAACCCTTTAAAAAACGACGTGCGGGCGCACTTTCCGGCGGAATGAAACAGAAGCTGGCACTGAGTTGTGCATTGATTCATAAACCGGAGATATTGATCCTGGATGAACCGACGACAGGGGTAGATCCAGTTTCAAGAAAAGAGTTCTGGGACATGCTGGGGCGGCTGAAAGAACAGGGGATTATTATCCTCGTTTCCACGGCATATATGGATGAAGCGAGCCGCTGCGACAGAATCGCGCTGATTCGTGAAGGGGAGTTCATCGCGAACAACACCCCACAGGGTATCATCGATGATTACTCCGGGGTGTTGTGGTCGGTGGAAGGCAGCCGCATGTCCGCCCTGCTTTCCGCGCTGCGCGGTTTCTCCGCGATCAGGACCAGCTTCGCATTTGGCGACAAGCATCATATCACCGTAGAGGAAACATTGCGACCCGATGAGCTGAGGCAATACCTTGCAGGTAAAGGATTCAATGATGTGCATATCGCCCCTGTCACGCCCACAGTAGAAGATTGCTTCATGGCTTTTTGAAAGTGAAAAATGAAAAAAGAGGATGATGAATAAAGTAATAGAGGTTTCGGGACTGACGAAGATGTTTGGCACTTTTACAGCGGTAGATCATATCACTTTTGATGTGAGGGAGGGAGAGATCTTCGGGTTTCTCGGTGCCAACGGTGCAGGAAAGACTACGGCGATGCAGATGCTTTGCGGTATCAGTATGCCGACTGCGGGTAAAGGATCCGTGGCAGGTTATGACATCATCAAGGAGAATGAAATGATCAAACGGAATATAGGCTATATGAGTCAGAAGTTCTCTCTGTATGAGGACCTCAGGGTGTGGGAGAACATCCGGCTGTTCGGCGGCATCTACGGTCTCACCGACAGGGTGATTGCGGAAAAGACCGATGAGCTGTTGAAGCGATTGGATTTTCAACAGGAGCGCAACACACTGGTGAAATATCTGCCGCTGGGGTGGAAACAGAAACTGGCATTCTCCGTGGCCATCTTTCATGAGCCCAGGATCGTCTTTCTGGATGAACCCACAGGGGGGGTCGACCCGGCCATGCGGCGTCAGTTCTGGGAGATGATCTATGAGGCGGCCGACCAGGGTATAACTGTCTTCGTGACCACACACTATATGGACGAGGCGGAGTACTGCAACCGGGTGTCCATCATGGTGGATGGGCGCATCGATGCCCTGGACACCCCGGCCGAACTACGTCGCAGGTTCAACGCCGACTCCATGGATGAGGTGTTCCGGCAACTGGCACGCAAAGCGCAACGGGGCGATTAGCCGGCGGACAGGCGGGCTTCATGCAACGCAGCAGGGTTGATTATCAAAAACATCAAAGGAAATGAAACAGTTTATTGCATTTATACATAAAGAGTTCTATCATATCTTCCGCGATAACAGAACGTTGCTGGTGATACTGGGGATGCCCGTAGTGGAGATACTGCTGTTTGGCTTTGCCATCAACATGGAAGTGCAGGATATCCGCGTGGCTGTTTACGATCCCACCCCTGATGCACTCACCACCGGCATCGCAGAGCGCATACGACAGAACAGCTACTTTAATTATCAGGGTAACGTACAGTCGATGGAGAAGATGGAGGCTTCGATGCGAAAAGGAGAACTTGATCTGGCTGTTGTCTTTCAGCAAAACTTCCAGGAGAGCCTCGTGCACTCGGGAGAAGGAGCTGTGCAACTGCTCTCCAACAGCTCCGACCCCAACAGGGGATCTATCGCCGCAACCTATGCTACGGCCATCATTGCAGGTTATCAGATGGAGCAGATGGAGATCAGCGAGATACCTTTTCAGATTAAGACCGAAAACAGGATGATCTATAATCCGCTGATGAAATCCTCCTATATGTTTGTGCCGGGTA
>JAAYGM010000293.1 GCA_012727735.1 Bacteroidales bacterium
CCCTGACTGTCTTTAAGCGCGTACTTGCTCACCCATACCTTCGCCGCAAGCTCATCACCCTTAAAATACTCCAACGATGCACTATTTGCTTCGTCAAAAGTGTAGTTCTTTTTTTTCATCAGCTGATAATAATTAAAATAAATTGACTTTTAAAATGTTTTCTGATTAACCTGAACTGATCAGTTATTTTTCATTACAGGTACCGTTTGGTTATGCAAGTTTACAGAAACTTTCCAAATAAGCAAAATATTTCAATATCTATTTATCAACAATCGGGAAAGTTTTCCCAAATATTTTTCAATCACTTGTTTACCTGTGTATTAACTTTTATCAATCATGAGAAAGTTGTCTTTTTTGTCTAACTTCACTGATACGCAAAAAGATAAAAAAAATTACTTTCACTAATATATCACATGAATGAATTGAAACAAAAAAATCACTCAACAGGCTGAACCTGTTGAGTGATTTACTTTAAATTGCAAAAAAAGGTGTATGAAAACCCTAGTCGTTGAAATTTTTCACAGCACCCATAAACAGGATGGCACCTGTGGAGTTCTCCTGTATAATATAGATAAAGGGTCGCTCGGCATTGAAGATCACTCTTCGCGGTTCTGACGGCATCGATGTCAGCTCCATGCCGACCACAGTTACGGCTGCTGCCTCTGTCCCCGACTCATCGGTACTGATATAGGTGTCCTGCTTCACAAATGAAATCCTGGCGGGTAGATCAGTTATCCCCGAGAAATCAGCAGCATCGGTAAAGGCAATCCCCATTCCCATCTTCGTGAGTACTTCGTTTAACTTCTTGCTGTACTTCGTCTTGAATTTCGGCAGGAACAGATCCACCTCGGCTTCGCGCATCCCCGTTTTCAGGCTGTGCCAGTAATCATTCTGCCGGGTGGCGGCAAGCACCTCCTTCAGTGTTTTACCCTCTCCGGGCAGTAACACCATCATGCTGAATGCCTGGTTGCCATAGGGCAACTGTACCACCTGCAGCAGCTGATTCTCCGTATAGTTAAACTTTGCCTTTTGCTTCATCATATCCACCTGCTGTACTGTACCCTCTTCATCCGTGAAAGGTTTTTTTGTTGTATTTTTCACCTCAAACTCAGTCGTCCATATCCCCTTGAAGTAGATCGCATTGAGCAGATACATCAGGTCGTCGGATTTGGTCTTGTCTATCACCTTTTCAATCAACCCGTTGGTGTTATCTGAAGCCCACTGGTTGATGACAGAGGTGGTAGCAGGATTGGAAAAATCGACCTGCTGCACCGTGGCATCGAAATAGGATCGGTTGGTATCGGTAAACCCGGGATTGATCGTCACAGATTGATTGGTGAAGATGGCGTTGGCAATCGAAAGGCTTGTGGAGGGATCGGTCTTCAGGAGTGCCTCTTTCAGTTTTTTGTAGTAATCGTTGATTGCCTCATCATCCGGGAAATCACGCCATCGGAGTGCCTCCTGCATGGCTGTTTTCGTGTCACCGGCAGCGCCGTTCTGCGTCATCGCCAGCGCCATACTCAGGCTGAGAGGTGACACCATGAAATTATGATCCTGGTCAAGGGATTCTTCGTCGAACACATTTTCAAAAAAAGCAAATGCAAAAGACTGGTCTGTTTTCACCATCTCCTGTTCGGCAGACCGGAGATTGATCTGAATCGGATCGGTCAATTTGCCGGAAGGGGCTTCAACTTCATTTTTATCACACGAGGAGGCAAGCGATAAACCAATGATGGCCGTGAAAAGAATTGTATAGATTCTTGATCTCATAGTGATTCTATTAAATACAGGATTAATATTCATTACCGTAAGATGCTTTAAGAGGCCAAATTGTTGCAGCAATACCATTAAAAAAAGTTATTATCGCCATTTTGTGTGAGAAAAACGGAAAATCAAAATCATTTCTCCTGCTGCACCCCACTAAGACAAAATTATTGCTTAATTTTGCAGGTTATCAATTATCACCTTTAAATACTGTTTGTTGGAATGAGAAAATGGCGTATCGAAGATTCGGAAGAACTGTATAATATCAACGGCTGGGGAACCGGTTATTTCTCCATTAATGAAAAAGGTCATGTGCAGGTCACTCCCCGCAAGAAAGAGAGCAATGGAGTAGATCTCAGTGATCTCATGCGTGAGCTCTACCTGCGTGATGTCTCCTCACCCGTGCTTATACGGTTCCCTGAAATACTGGACAACAGGATCGAAAAGATATCCAGCAGTTTTGCTGCCGCATCAAAGGAGTATGAATACAATGCACAGAATTATATCGTATACCCCATCAAAGTGAACCAGATGCGCCAGGTGGTGGAAGAGATCGTATCGAGCGGGAAACGATTCAACATAGGCCTGGAAGCAGGCTCCAAACCGGAACTACACGCCGTGCTGGCCATCAACACCGACGATAACTCCTTCATCATCTGTAA
>JAAYGM010000294.1 GCA_012727735.1 Bacteroidales bacterium
CCAACGTGGTGGAGGAGTGGATCTACCAGCCGGTGATTCAGACATCGCAGGTAGGGTATCACCCTGATCAGCCGAAAGTGGCCGTGATTGAACTGGACAACAGGGAGACGGAACGGCTGCAGCCGGTACTTTATCGGATTACGGAAGAGGGCAGAAAGGAAGTTGTGACGGATCTGGGTACCGTGTGGGGCAGATTCCTGCGATACAACTACCTGAAGTTCGATTTCTCAGAGGTGAAAGAGGAGGGACTCTACCAGGTGGGCTATGGTGATTCAGAGTCGTCGGTGTTCCGCATTGCGGATGATGTCTATGATCGGGGTGTGTGGCAGCCGGTGTTGGAGTATTTCCTTCCCGTGCAGATGTGCCACGTGCGGGTGAACGAGAAGTATAGGGTGTGGCATGATTTCTGTCATATGGATGATGCCCGGATGGCCCCGGTCGATCTCAACCATATCGACGGCTATGTGCAGGGTGCCACTACTCTTACGAAATACAACCCGGGTGATCCGGTGCCGGGTTTGAATATCGGCGGCTGGCACGATGCGGGTGATTTCGACCTCCGCGTGGAATCGCAGGCAGGTGAGACCTATATTCTGGCGCTGGCCTATGAATCGTTCGGAAAAGATTATGACGCTACAACCATCGATCAGCTCTCCCGCGTGGTGGAGATCCATCAGCCGGATGGCAAACCCGATCTGCTGCAGCAGATTGAGCATGGTGCATTGTCTGTAGTGGGTGGATATCGTGCTTTGGGGCGTTTGTATCGCGGCATCATCTGCAACGATCTCCGTCAGTACGTGATGCTGGGCGATGCTGCGGCGATGACCGACAACAACCCGGGGAACGGGGACGATCGCTGGGTCTTCACCGAGGAGAACCCAGTGCGTGAGTTGACCACTGCTGCGCAGCTGGCCGCTGCTGCGCGTGTGCTGAAGGGATTTAACGATACATTGAGTGTGCAGTCGCTCGATGCTGCACGTGCATTGTTCGACAGGACAAGTGAGTCAGAAATGTCGAAATCAGCCAAAGTGCATGCGGCAGTGGAGCTCTACCTCACCACTGGTGAGGATCAGTACAAAGATTACCTGCTGCAGGAGACGGAATATATCACCCAAAATATTGGGCGGGTAGGCTGGTTCCTGGGTCGTGCTGAGAAGAAGATGAACGATACAGGGTTCACCCAAGCGGTGCGTGATGCCCTGCTGGGTTTCCGCGATCAGCTGGATGAGCAGGGAGCGGAGACACCCTACGGGGTTCCCTATCGTCCCAACATCTGGGGTGCCGGATGGGATATACAGCGTTTCGGTTACAACCATTACTTCCTGCACAGCGCCTATCCCGACCTGTTCGGTCCGGAGTATATCTTCAATGCCCTGAACTTCATTCTCGGGTGTCACCCCGGCTCCAATACGGCTTCGTTTGCCTCCGGTGTGGGTGCCGTCTCTGCCACGGTGGGATATGGCCTGAATCGTGCGGACTGGTCCTACATCCCCGGTGGGGTGATCTCAGGCACTGCTTTGATCCGTCCCGACTTCCCGGAGCTGCTTGAATTCCCCTTCCTCTGGCAGCAGGTGGAGTATGTGATGGGTGGCGGCTCGTCGCACTACATGTTCCTGGTGCTGGCAGCTCAACAACTGTTAAACAAGAGGTGATGAGACCTGCCATTTTTATCTTCTCTCTGCTGATTGCCCTGCAGCTGCCTTTCACGGCAGCTGTCAGAGCGCAGGGCGGAACGGTACCATGGCACACCCATCACTCAATCACCCAAAGGAGGTGTGTTGAATGCACGTATCTTGTGGATCTTCTCAAGGGCTTATCATCTGTTCGGAGAGGAGGAGTACAAGGCGCTGGCAGACCGTGCACAGCACTATTTCATCCAACATTTTATCGATAAGGAGATGGGTTACATGAATTACGAAAGGGTGGAGGGGAACCTGATCCGGAAGATTGACTGGTGGCCCCAGGCTGAGTCGGTTGTGGCGTTTTACAATGCCTGGCAGATCACACAGGATGAGAAATACCTTACGGCTGCACTTCAGACCTGGAGTTTTGTGAAGGAGAACCTGATCGACGATGAACACGGCGGGTGGTATAGCGGGTTAGATCCTGACAATAAACCCTCAAAACGACGAGCTAAAGCCGATCTCTGGAAATGCCCCTATCATAACAGCCGAATGGGTTTTGAACTGATGGTGCGTTCACAACAAATTCAGGAGAATAAACAACTTGAATAATTATCTGTGGAACGAACATGAACATCTTTACACACAATGAGAATAATTGAAGCACTCTCCATACACATTGATATAAATAATAATTTTACCGTATGAAACGACGTCAATTTTTGAAAACAACAGCTTTCGGGACCGCCATGCTGGCAGTGAACCCTTCGTTGAATGCCTTTGAGATGGCTGATGATAAATTGTTTACAAACAAACTGCCGCGATGGAGAGGTTTTAATATCCTCAACTATTTCACTCCCCGACGGTATGTGCATGATCCCGGCCTGATATCAGCTACTGAACAGGATTTCAAATGGATGGCCGACTGGGGGTTCGATTTTGTGCGTATCCCCATGGCCTATCCCAGCTACCTGAACTATGACCCTTCTTCGGGAAGAGATATCGCTCCCGGGGAGACGGTTGATTTCAGAGAGGAGGCGGTTGACTCGGTTGAACAGATTGTCTATCTCGCGCATAAGTACAATCTGCATGTAAGCCTCAACCTGCATCGCGCACCCGGCTTCTGCATCAACGCCGGTTTTCATGAGCCCTTCAACCTCTGGAAAGATGAGGCGGCACAAAATGCATTTTACCAGCACTGGGATATGTGGGCAAAGCGTTTCAGGAACGTCTCTCCCGATAAGCTGAGCTTCGACCTGGTTAATGAGCCCTGCTTCAAGGAGGATATGAACGATCAGTTTTCACCGGTCAGACCGATTCCCGGTGAGATTTACCGAAAGGTCGCCATAGGGTGCCTGGAGGTGATTAAGAAGCACAATGCGGATAGGATGGTCATCGCCGATGGCAATGATGGCGGTTCACTGGTGGTTCCCGAATTGACCGATCTGCCCCTGGGACAGAGCTGCAGGGGTTATTACCCCCATTATATCTCCCACTACCGTGCCAGCTGGGTATGGAAAAATCCGGATGATGCGCCCCTGCCGGTATGGCCCGGAATCATCGACGGACAGCGTTTCGATCGCGGGGTGCTGGAAGAGTTATACCGTCCCTGGACAGACCTGGTAAAGAGTGGTGTGGGCGTGCATTGCGGCGAGTGTGGTTGCTACAGGGAGACACCTCATGATGTCTTTCTTGCCTGGTTTGAAGATCATTTGCAGATTCTGACCAGCCATCAGATCGGTTGGGCATTGTGGAATTTCAGGGGCGACTTTGGCGTGCTGGATTCAGGAAGGAAAGATGTGGCCTATGAAGACTGGCATGGACATCAACTGGATCGCAAGCTTTTAAGATTGCTTCAGAAGTATTGACATTCTGGGCTCAAGGCACAGGTGTTCCATCGGTTTAAGGCGTATACATTTTTCCCTCCTCGGTTTTTGTCCATTCATCAAATGGCATTCAACTCGAGGGAATGTTGAATAGAGCGTTATGTTTTATATTTTAACGATTTAACAGTGGGAAACGGAGAAGAATAAAAAAATCCGGTCTGTTAATACCCACAATATCCCGATTTTTATTTGTTTCCCGGGAGTGAATTGCCTATATTTGTATCAGCATCAGGAATCCGATTAGGATACCAACCGAGCAGCAAAGCCACGGTGGTTCAGCATGTGGGACAGGAGTCCAAAAAAAGCAGTCTGCTAATCTTTCGTGATGCTGTCACTTCTAAATCAAGCATTATGAGAGATTTTTTTCTGCCCTTTTTTCCGATTCCTGCGTCTCTGATTCCCGGGTCAGCAACTCCTGAGTCCTTTATTTCTGCGCCCCTGATTCCCGGGTCCCTGATTCCCGGATCCCGTATTCCTGCGTCCCTGATTCTGTTTTGTGGTCTGAATATCTCCTGTCATATTTCACTTAACGAAAGATAACAGGATATGGAAAAGAAAATTTATTTTAAGAACCAGCGGGGAGTGGTTGTCACTGAGAGTGACCTGAAAC
>JAAYGM010000038.1 GCA_012727735.1 Bacteroidales bacterium
GTCTTCCCCTCCAAGGGAGAGATGCGCAAAACCGTACAGGCCGGCGGCGTGATGATCAACAAGGAGAAGCTGGAGCTGTTTGATGAAACCATAGCCTTGTCGCACCTGATAGGCGATAAATATATCCTTGCCCAACGCGGGAAGAAAAACTATTTCCTGCTGATTGCAGAGTAGCACCGGAGAGAAACAGGAGGGATACCTTTTTACAGATAAAAACAGGCCAAATAATTTGGTACGTTAAAATTATTATGCTACTTTTGCACTGCTTTTCACGAAGCACGAAGGATTGTCCCATGGTGTAATGGTAGCACATCTGATTTTGGTTCAGTCAGTCCAGGTTCGAATCCTAGTGGGACAACAACAATCCAACGCAATTAACTATAAAACAGTTAGTTGTGTTTTCTCTTTTAGCCGTCCGGCAGAATATCGGTAAGAATATTTCTCAATATTTTTTCAGCAACACAAAAAAAATGCTGTTCAGAACCCCTCCAGTTCCATGAAGACGGTGGGCAGCAACAACAGGAAGCCCAGGAACAACATCCATAAAAGTATCTTCCAGAACCACTTAAACCATACCTCATAAGGTATCCTGGCAATCCCGAGTGCGCCGATCAGTACCGGCGATGTGGGTGTGATCATATTGGTAATGCCGTCACCAAACTGATAGGCCATCACGGTAGCCTGTCGTGACAGACCGATCACATCGGAGAATGGAGCCAGTATGGGCATTGTGAGTGCTGCTTTCGCTGAGCCCGAGGGAATGAAGATATTGATGACTGACTGCATCGCGTACATACCGCCGATGGTGGCTACCTTACCTGCGTTCTCCATCACACCTGCCAGAGAATAGAGAATGGTATCCATGACCCTGCCCTCTGTCAGTATCTGTATGATTCCGCCTGCCATCGCGATCACCAGTGCCGCCGTGAGCATATCCTTCACCCCGGCAATGAACTCTTTCGTGATGTTGCCTGCGCTCATGTTATTCGCAACACCTGCCGATATGCCCATAAAGAGAAACAGCGCCGAGATCTCCTCCAGATACCACCCATGCCCCATCACACCAACCACGAGAAAGAGGATGGTAAAGATGAGCAGATTGAGGATGAACAGTTGGGCAGATCGCCTGATGGTGATGAATGACGAGAGGATAAACAGGAGGGTGATCACAGGAATGGAAACAAGCGTCGTGGTGCCGGCCCCGAGTGAGTAGGTGGTGAAGGGATAGCGGAAGGAGGTCGCCACCAGGAGCAGCGATAAGCCGGCAAACACAAACCAGGTGCTTTGCGTGGGACGTTTTGCCAGGGTGTGCTGCTCTGCCTCGGCTTCCCGTTTACGCCAGTAGCTATCGGCTTTGTACATGGGTGATAACCGTGGGTTCTTCTTCACCCGCGAAGCATAGATCAGCGTAATCGTGATGATCACCACCGTGAAGATAAACCAGCTGACCAGCCTGTATCCGATACCCGAGAAGAGCGGTAAGCCGGAGAGTCCCTGTGCAATACCAATGGTGAACGGGTTCAGTGTGGCTCCCGTGAACCCTATGTGAGCAGCCACATAGACCATCATCAGACCGGTGATTGAGTCATAGCCCATGGAGATGGCCAGTGGCACAATGATGATGATGAAGGCGAGCGTCTCCTCACTCATCCCGAATATCGAACCGAATGTACTGAAGAGAAGCATCACCAGGATGATGACGATGTTGTGCACTCCTATCCTGCCCATGATAGTGTGCTTCTCAAATCGGCGGGTGAAATGCAGAAAAGAGTAGATCCCGGAGTCCACTGCCCTGCTGCTGTTCAGTATCTGAAACGCTCCTCCGATAATCAGCACAAAGGCAATGATGGCAGCCTGCCTTTCAAATCCACCGAGGAATGCAGAGAAGATCTGCCATGTCTGCGGTGATCGCTCCACACTATGGTAGGAATCATCTACCACCACATTGCGTGCAACACCGTTCACCTCCACGGAATGATAATCAAATTCCCCGGGGGGAACGATCCATGTGAGCAATGCACAAAATAGAACCAGTGAAAAGATGATCACCAGTGTATGGGGTGTCTTTTTTAACATACAGTGGGGGTGAATGTCTCAGGGTTATTGAACAGAATGCTGTCTCAGCCTGTATTTCAGAAGGGAGGCTCGTCGTAGGATGCGCCGAAAGCAGAGAGCTCATCGCTGGGCGAAGAGTCCAGAAACTCAGGGGGAACATCTTCATTCGCACCACTCTCCGGTGTAATTTTCCATGCTTTTACATCGGTGTACCATCTGCCATTGAACTCACGGCTCTCAATATCAAATGAGATTTCATACAGTCCCTGCGGTTTCAGGGTAACGCCATCCAGCTTATCACCCCATATCGATACACACACTTTTTTGGGATACTTCTCCTGTGTCTCCACAACAATATCCTGTTTTTTCCAATCTCCGTTTTTACCTTTTCCTGTCTGCAATGGAAGGATCTCCAGCAGTTTCGCTTTTAATTCCATAGAATTGATATCTGTAATGTTTTATTGTAATCGGCAGAAATGAACTTACAGGCCTTAAGCCCTCATATTCTTTCACAGGGTAAAAATATACAATCTTTCTCTCAGGAGCTCTATTATTGATGGAAAGTTTTCAACATCGTTCATGCCGGCGGCGGCATCTGCTGAGGATAATCAGAAAAAAAGACTCGCCAGCAGGGTAAATGCCAGTCCGGTGACAGCGATGATCGACTCCATCACCGTCCAGCTTTGCAGGGTCTGCTTCTCGTTCATCCCCAGGTATTTACCCACCAGCCAGAAGCCGCTGTCGTTGACGTGCGATAACAAGGTGGCACCCGAGGAGATGGCGATGACCACCAAAGCCCGTTGCGGATCGTTCAGTCCGAACAGGTCTATCACCGGCGCAATAATGCCGGCGGCGGTGATCATGGCAACCGTGGCAGAGCCCTGCGTGACCCTCACCACTGCCGCCAGCATCCAGGCCAGGAAGATGGGCGGCAGCGACGACCCTGCCATCGACTGAGCCATCATCTCACCCATACCACTGTCAACGAGCACCTGCTTGAGCACGCCCCCGGCACCGGTGATCAGGATGATGATGCCTGCCGGACCGAGTGCTTTGGTGCTCAGATCGAGGATCTCCTGTTTCTTCATCCCTCTTCTTATGCAGAGGAAGTAGATCGCTGTCAGTGTGGCGATGATCAGCGCAGTGAAGGGATGTCCGATGAAAGATGTGATATCGGTCCCGATAGATGGGCGGATCCACTCCTTCGACACTGCCAGGCCGGTGACAGTGTTGAGCAGAATAAGAAAGAGAGGGATAAAGATGATCAAGGCGATGGTGGTGAAAGAGGGCAGCTCCTTCTCCCCGGTCTCTTCAATCGGCTTATCGAAATCGAAGGGAGGGACAAGATATATTTTTCTTGAGATATATCCACCAAATAAAGGCCCTGCGATGATGGCTACCGGAATGCCCAGGATGGCTCCCAGAAGGATCACCCACCCCAGCTGTGCGTTGATGATATCGGCGACAGCCACCGGTCCCGGCGTGGGAGGGATGAAACTGTGAGTCACCGCCAGGCCTGCCAGCAGCGGTATGGCATAGTAGAGCAGCGATCGTTTGGTATCGCGCGATAATGCATAAACGATCGGCACAAGGATGATGAACCCCACATCGAAGAAAATAGGGATTGCCACGAGGAACCCGGTGAGGGTCATCGCCCAGGGAGCTCGTTTGACACCAAACTTCTTTATCAGGTGACGCGCCAGCGACTCTGCCCCACCCGAGCTCTCCAGCATCTGCCCGAAGATGGCGCCAAGGCCGACCACCGTAGCCACAAAACCGAGTGTCCCCGCCATACCATCCTGAATGGACTTCAGCACACCATCCAGCGGCATCCCGGCTGCGATCCCCACATAGATGGCAGTGATCAGCAACGCAATGAAAGCGCTGATCTTCAGCCTGAGCACCATGAACAACAGTAGTGCCACGGCCGAGATAATGACAAAAAGGATGAATGAGGAAGACATCAGAGGTAAAATAAATGAATCCGGTTAATGAGACCTGCATCACGCGCTGTCAATGAATGACGCAACGAATGTACAAAAATCTTTTTATTGCCGCCAACTTTTATGATTACAATGTTTCAGATATGAGGCATCCTTCGCGACGAATATTTTTTGAGCAATTCAACAAACCGCCATCTCATTTTGAATCTGCTCCGATTGCATGAACAGCCCCGGGTGGAGATACGTCAACTGCCGACGGGACAAAAAAAACCCCGGTCCAAAAGGATCGGGGCCATGTGCTTTAAGCCTGAGAAGGACTATTTGGCGTAACTATCTTTCACGAAAGCAGCGTCGTTCAAAAAGTCATAACTCTCCTTCACACCTTCGAATGGAGTGCCGGTGTATCTCTCCACTTCCACCACCATGTATTAGGCTCCGGACTTCTCTGCGTTGGCATAGATGTTTTCGAAATCCACCTTACCGCTTTTACCCAGTTCCAGTTCATCCTTGATATGCAGGACCTCAAAACGTCCGGGATAGTTGTTGAAATAATCCACGGGGTTTTTGCCTCCTTCACCTACCCAGTAAACATCCATCTGGTAGAATACTTTGTCAGCGTCGGTATTGTTCAGCATGTAGTCATACATCAGTTCACCCTCCACCTCGGTAAATTCAAAATTGTGGTTGTGATATCCGAAACGGATGCCTGCAGCATTGCATTTCTCACCAATCTGGTTAAAATAATCGCAATAGGCCTGCAGATCTACCAGCGTCTTGGGTGTGGGTATCCATGCAACAACAAGATACTTCATCCCTGCATCTTTGTGTGCCTGAATGGCAGTATCCCACCATGCCCATGTCTCTTCCCAGTTGGTGTCGGCGGCAGGCTCGGCCAGCGGTCTGCCGGCATGTGACGAGAGCACTTCCATTCCGGCATCCTCGATTGATTTCCTGAAATCGGCCGGTGATAAATCGTAGAAAAGACCATCATTGTATCCCGCAGCTTCCACTCCGGTATATCCCATTTCAGCAACCCTGGCGATCGTTCCTGTATAATCTGCCTTGATATCATCGCGTACAGAATAGAGCTGCAGATAAATATCTTTTTTCACTTCAGTGACCTCTTCTTTGTTCTGTCCCTGATTGCAGGCAGATAGAAGAAACATGCCACTCATGATAGCGGCAAATAAAATTGAACCTTTTTTCATCATGTTTTTCATTTATGAAAAAGATAATTCAACCCTGAGGCTGAATTATCTTCCTGTATGTTTGTTAATCTAATATTTTAATCTTAATGTTTCTGAACCATACATCGTCGCCATGATCCTGCAATCCGATGAAACCCTCCTGGTTCTCACCACCTGTATTCAAGAAGTTGGGCCAGTCTTTGAACTTACTGCTGGCTACCATCTCTTTCCATGCATCGGTCCACAGGTGGTACTCAACCACGTTTTCACCATTCTGTGAATGGACTACAGTACCCTTGTATACCAGGACACCACCGGTGTTCCATTCGCCGGCTGGTTTTGCGTTCTGTGGCACAGCAGGTACCAGATCATACAGAGAGGCTGATTGACGGTTATTGTCTTTTCCCAGTTTGGCGTCGGGATGTCTTTCGTTATCCAGTATCTGATACTCTGGTGATGATTCGTAAATGGGTTTACCTTCTACCTCCTGAGCAAGATAGAAGACTCCGCTGTTACCGCCTTCAGATACTTTCCATTCGAAGGTTAATTCGAAATTCTTGAATTTCTGATCGTAGATGATATCGCCACCATCTTTAGCACCTGCTTCACCCATGCCGGAACCGCTGATTTTAATGGCACCATCTTCAATGGTCCAGGCTGTCGGCATGTCGGCACGGTTATAACCTCTCCAGCCGGTGAAATCGTTTCCGTCGAAAAGGCTGATCCATCCTTCGTCGGCAGCTGCAACTGCTGTTGAATCTGCTTCAGCATCGGAAGCACTCGATTGTTTGTTTGTGTTTGTGCAAGACATAAAAATAAATCCTGATAAAATGAGTAAACTAAACGGGTAAAAAACTTTTTTCATAACTTTTCCTTTTTTTATTAAACTGATTTCTATTGTAAGGGGAATAGCGATGAAACGAAACCATCACTACCCCCCTTCTGTTGATCTTTTTACTTTGGCATATCCGGCAGCTTCCAACCGTTTTTATAGGTATGCTTGATCATTTCATTGGCATACTCAACTGCATTCACCGGATCAGTCCATGTTTTGTTGAACGTGGGATGACCATCGGTAATTTTGAAACCATCTTCAATGATAGTGCGTACTTGCGCATCTGACGGAATATTGGTGAATTTCATGTTGTCACCATCCCAATGCAATTCCTGATTCAGTGATTGCAGTCTCACGGCAAGCACACCCATCACAACCATCTCGTTGAACGGTCCTGCTTCAGCGAAAGGAGAAGCTGTTTCCACACGATTTGCTGGTGATTCTTTACATGCACGTACCCAGTCCATCTCATGAGAGAGGGTCACTTCTCTCTGTGTTTTGGGGGAGTTGGGCTTGCGTCCTGATACCAGCCAGGGGTTGACACCATAGCAACCGCAGATGAGTGTGTCTTTTGTACCGTGGAAGATCACACCACCACCCTGATCATTCAGGTCCTTACCGGCAGGCACACCTTCGGGACGCATGGGCAGCAGTCCGCCGTCATACCAGTATACTTCCACTTCAGGCATCGCTACCTTCGGCATATTGTCGCGGGAGGGGAATACATATTTCACCATCTGTGCATTGGGTGCACAATCGGTCAGGAGCATGGTAGATGAGCCCTGTACTTTTGTCGGATAACCCAGGTTCAATCCTTTGAACACAGGATGCAGGATATGGCATGCCATATCACCCAGTGCACCGGTACCAAAATCCCACCAGCCTCGCCAGTTCCATGGATGATAAATATTATTGAACGGTCGTTTGTTTGCCGGCCCGATGAAGAGATCCCAGTTCAGGGTCGAAGGAACAGGGTCGGCTTGCTTGGGAGTCATCAGCCCTTGCGGCCAGATGGGTCGGTCGGTAAAAGTATCCACTTTTGTCACTTCACCTATCTGTCCATCACTGATCCAGTCGATCACCTGACGTACACCCGGACCGGACGATCCCTGGTTACCCATGCTGGTTGCAACTTTATTTTTTTTTGCCAGATTGGTAAGCAAACGTGATTCATACACACTGTGGGTAAGCGGCTTTTGCACATAGACATGTTTGCCCATGGTCATGGCCTCGGCTGCGATGATGGCATGTGTGTGGTCGGCAGTAGCAACGACAACAGCATCGATACTCTTACCCAGCTCATCGTACATTTTTCTGTAATCGTAGTACTTCTTTGCTTTGGGGAAGTAATCGAAGACACGCTGACTGTATTTCCAGTCTACGTCGGCAAGTCCGATAATATTCTGACTCTCCAGATTCTTCAGGTTAGCAAAACCCATACCGCCGACACCGACGCCGACGATATTCAGTTTATCACTTGGAGCCATGTGTCCCATACTCTTGCCAAGTACATTGGAGGGCACGATGGTTAATCCGGCAGCGGCAAAAGCACCCCTTTCCAGAAATTTTCTTCTTGAAATTTTTGATGACATAAGCTTTCTTTTTTGTATTTTTAAATGATAAGGTAATTAATATGCTATATTGCGTGCTAATCTATAAATAAGCCGTAAATATAGCAAAAATATTTTTGAATGAGAAAATTTCCCGTTCTATTCGTTAAAAACGTTCATAAAAGCACTATCCGCACATATAACAGATCACACAACGCATACGCAGCATCTGAAGTGTATGTCATATTCCCGATTCGTACGATTCTTAGTGAAAGCATTTCTTATAAAAAATCATTGCTATTCAACCCTCAATATTTATCAGATAATTCTGATATTCATTCCAGAGCGCTTCAACAGAATGTTGTTCACCTAATACATGTTTGATTGCCCCATCAAAGCTCCAGGGTATGATCTCAAGTGTTGATTGATTAAATTGTCGTAAAAAGTCCTTCTCTTTTGTTGTCAGCCAGTCCAGAAAGAAGCCTGTGGTCTGATAGCCGTCCAGCCAGTGTCCTCCGGGTCTGCGGTTGGTGGGTGGGAAATATCCGTTGTGTGCACGTACGGCATCGGCCATACCTTCGATAAAAGCAAAAAATATCTTACTGGTACCGTAGCTGCCTATCCCCTGAGGTTCCAGCTGAAAACCATGGGTAAGCTCATGGTACAGCACGCCGGTGGTTTCGTATAACACCTTGTCATCACCACCTGTCCGGGCCGATTGTTCCACCCACCGGCTGCTGTAAAAGATACTTATCTCCGGTACCCCTCCGCCCTTCGCCGAAATACCTTTCACATCTTCAATCGTGTAATTAATTTTCCTGATCGCCGGGATACTGTCTTCTGAACTCCGGTAAAGTGTTTTGACCACTCCCAGGATACTTTCTCTGATCAACAGGTGCGGATCGGGTACGATGCGGTCATAAATGGTTGCTCCCTCGGTGCCGGTTGCCTTATTTACAAAATGGATCGCCGGATAGTGAAACCGATCCCACGACGCTGTTTTTTCATTGGAAACGATTGGGTTTTTAGTGCCGCAGGAGAACAGCATCAGTGTAGCTGTCAGTATAAAAAATAAATGTTTTGTCATTTTTTAATCAGTTAATGGGTGAATGAATAGGGTTTGTCATAACCGGATGATTTTTTGTTGGGTTTACGGCTCATCTCAAAGAGGATCTCTTCTCCGTTCGCAATGTCAGCGTGTGTAAGAGCTGTTTTATTGACAAATTTAGTTATTTTATCTGCTTAAAGAGAAATTTATCCTATTTTTGTGATTAGCAGAAAATAACCATCGGTATTTTTGTTTGTTTATTTGTCAAATATGACTGATATATTCAATATAATTTAAATATAAGAGAATGAACCAAAACACTTTTCTGGGCCTTATTGAACAGAGTGTAAGGAACCACTGGGAGCTTCCGGTCATGACTGACTTCCAGGGCAGGACGCACTATTACAAAGACTTTGCCCGTGAGATTGACCAGCTGCATGATTTCTTTAAGGCTGCCGGCATTCAGCGGGGCGACAAAATTTCTCTATGTGGAAAAAATTCCGCCAACTGGGCCATCGCCTTTTTCGCCACGCTCTCATATGGTGCCGTTTCGGTCAGTATCCTGCATGAGTTCGATAAGGAAAGTGTGCAATTCATCGTCGATCATTCCGATTCAATCATGTTTTTCACTGACGACAACATATGGCAGGATATCGATGAAAGCACACTCCCGAAAATTGAAACGGTGATATCTCTCAATAACTTCTCACTGCTGAAATCATCGTCGGAGGCATGCACCCAATTTGCTGCGGAGGCACCTGCTTATTTCGAAAAGAAGTATGAAAAGGGTTTTTTCGTGAATGATATCTCCTTCCGAACAGAAAAGCCGGAGGAGCTGGCAGTGATCAATTACACCTCGGGTACTACCAGCAGTCCCAAGGGAGTGATGATCCCCTACAGAAGCTTATGGTCCAACACCAAAACTGCCAACGACGCCCTGGAGTTTATTCATGCGGGTGACAAGATCGTCTGTATGTTGCCCATGGCACATACCTACGGGCTTGCGTTTGAGATACTCAACTCCATCTCCATGGGATGTCACATTCATTTCCTTGGGAAGACACCTTCACCAAAGGTACTTCTGGAAGCATTTGCCAGAGTAAAACCAAAGCTGGTGCTGGCTGTGCCGCTTATCATCGAAAAGATTGTCAATAAGAGTGTCCTCCCCAAGCTGCAGGAGGGAGCTGCAAAGATACTGACGAAGATTCCGCTTCTCGATGCCATCGTCTACACGAAAGTGCGTAAGTCGATGATTGATGCTTTTGGAGGTAATCTGAATGAGGTTGTGATTGGGGGCGCTGCCATCAACCCCGATGTGGAGAAGTTCCTCCGGAAGGTGAAATTCCCTTATTCCGTGGGTTACGGTATGACGGAGTGCGGGCCGCTGATCTCCTACTCCTACTGGACCGAATTCAAAGAGCACTCCTGCGGCAGGATCGTAGACAGGATGCAGGTGAGGATAGACTCTGATGACCCGCACAACACAGTGGGTGAGATACAGGTCAGGGGCACCAACGTGATGCTGGGATACTACAAAAATGAAGAGGCCACAAAACACACCTTTACCGATGATGGATGGCTGAAAACAGGTGATCTGGGGTTGCTGGACAAGGATGATTTTGTCTTTATCAAAGGGCGGGATAAGAATATGATCCTGGGACCCTCCGGACAGAATATCTATCCTGAAGAGATTGAAGAGAAGATCAACGGTTCACCTTTTGTGAATGAGTCGCTGATCATCGAAGAGAACAGGAAAATCGTTGCATTGATCGTTCCCGACTTCGATGTTTTAAAAGAACATGGTATTACCGGTGACAAGCTGACACCTTTCTTCGATCATCTGATCATAGAGATCAACACCAAATTGCACAATTACGGCAAGATCACCTCCTTCCGCATTCAGGAGGAAGAGTTTGAGAAAACACCCAAGCGAAGCATCAGGCGGTTCAAATACCAGCAGAAGTAAGATTGTCAACCCCTCTATTTACGCCAACAAGCCATCGCATGATTGAATATGTGAGGGCCACATCGCTATGCATTGTGGTTCCGGCGCTTGCCTTTGGCTGATCAGATCTCCTTTTGGGGGACTGAAAAGAGGTTCCTGCGGGAGGTGATGCAGCTATTTTCCAACAGGGCAAAGCTGTATTATCTTCGGAACTCGTTCGGTACTCCTTCGAATATCGTTCGAATATCGTTCGAATATGCTTCGAATATGCTTCGAACAGATTCGAAGAAGTAACGGGTTTATTACGGCTAAATTCAGATACAGTTAAATGCCATATAAAGCGATGCAGAGGGAATGGGATTTAAAATAAAAAGCCATCTCATGATGTAACATGCGATGGCCTCTTCTTTTTTAGCTATGATGCCGGCATCAATGCCTCAATACTCATCCCAGCTCTTGATTTCGATGTCCTCCAGCTCCATCTTGCAGAAGGCGGTGATGAATGCACTGGCCAGACGGGCATTGGTGATAAGCGGTATGTTGTAATCCACTGCACCGCGGCGGATGATATAGCCATTGGTCAGCTCCCTGCGGGTCACATCTTTGGGTATGTTGATGATCAGATCGAACTTCTTGTCGGCAATCATCTGCATGATGTTGTTCTCGCCATCCTCATCCGGCCAGTTCACGTCGCTGGCATCGATACCGTTGTCCACGAGGAACTTCTGCGTACCGTGACTGGCGTAAAGTGCATAACCTTTCTCTCCCATCAGCCTGCATGCTTCCAGCAGATCTACTTTCGACTTCATCTCGCCCGATGAGATCAGGATAGCCTTCTCCGGTATCCGGTAACCGACAGAGAGCATCGACTTGAGAATCGCATCAGAGAAATCTTCTCCGATACATCCCACTTCACCGGTGGAGGACATGTCCACACCCAGCACCGGGTCGGCATTCTGCAAGCGGGAGAAGGAGAACTGAGACGCTTTCACGCCCACATAATCGAGATCAAACACCGAACTGTCAGGTTTCACAAAGGGTGCATCCAGCATAATGTGGGTGGCTGTCTCAATGAAATTATGCTTTAACACTTTGGAAACAAAAGGAAAGGAACGCGAGGCACGCAGGTTACACTCGATCACCTTGATCTCGTTGTTCTTGGCAAGGTATTGAATATTGAACGGCCCGCTGATGTTCAGCTCCATGGCAATCTGTTTCGAAATCTTCTTCACACGGCGCATCGTCTCAAGGTAGAGCTTCTGTGCAGGGAAGACCAGCGTGGCATCACCCGAATGGACACCGGCAAACTCCACATGTTCAGAGATGGCAAATTCAACAACTTCACCATTGCGTGCTACCGCATCGAACTCAATCTCCTTGGCATTCTGCATGAAGGAAGAGACCACCACAGGGTGCTCTTTCGACACGTTCACCGCCATCTTCAGGAAGATATGCATCTGCTCCCTGTCATAACAGACGTTCATGGCTGCGCCTGAGAGCACGTAGGAGGGTCTGATCAGCACGGGGAAACCCACCTCCTCCACAAAGGTGTCAATCTCGTCGAAGCTGCTCATCTCTTTCCAGCGGGGCTGGTCTATGCCCAGCTCATCGAGCATGGCGGAGAATTTATGTCTGTTCTCCGCGCGGTCGATGGAGAGCGGTGAGGTACCCAATATGGGTACATCCTGCCTGTGCAGCTTCATTGCCAGGTTGTTGGGTATCTGACCTCCTACGGAGACGATCACCCCTTTCAGGTTCTCTATCTCAACCACATCCATGACACGCTCAAAGGTGAGCTCATCGAAATAGAGCCTGTCGCACATGTCGTAATCGGTCGACACCGTTTCGGGATTGTAGTTGATCATCACCGACTGGTATCCCAGTTCACGTGCCGTCTCTACCGCGTTCACAGAGCACCAGTCGAACTCCACCGATGAGCCGATCCTGTATGCTCCCGACCCCAGTACAATGACCGCTTCACCCTCCTCTTTCGGAGGGGTGTAGGCCTTCTCTGAGCCATAGGTGAAATAGAGATAGTTTGTCTTGTCGGGATGCTCTGAAGCGACGGTGTTGATACGACGGACCACCGGCAGGATCTGCAGGCGCTTGCGGTGTTTGCGTACCCGTATCAGCTCATCCTCTACGGTTCCCTGCGGATCCTCCACAAAACGGGCAATCTGGAAGTCGGAGAAACCGAGCCTTTTCGCCTCTCTCAGCACCTCTGCCGGCAGCTCTTCAATCCTGTTGTAGGCTGACAGCTTCCTGGAATAGTTGTGTATATTCTCCAGCTTCTCCAGGAACCAGCGGTCTATCTTTGTCAGCTCTTCAATCTGAGCGACCGTATATCCTTTTTCAAGTGCATCGGCAATGGCGAAGATGCGCAGATCGGTCGGCTTGGAGAGTGACTCCTCCACATCATCGAAAGTGATCTCTCTGTTGCCCACGAAACCGTGCATCCCCTGCCCTATCATACGCAGTCCCTTCTGGATGATCTCTTCGAACGACTGACCGATGGACATGATCTCACCCACTGATTTCATGGAGGATCCAATCTCGTGGCTCACGCCGTAGAACTTATTCAGGTCCCAGCGGGGGATCTTCACAATCATGTAATCAACCGACGGGGCTACGTAAGCCGAGTTGGCGGTACCCATCTCACCGATCTGGTCGAGCGTGTACCCCAGTGCCAGCTTGGTGGCGACGAAGGCCAGCGGGTAACCCGAGGCCTTGGAGGCCAGCGCCGAGGAGCGGCTCAGACGGGCATTGATCTCGATGATGCGGTAGTCGTTGGTCTCTGCGTTGAAGGCGTACTGTATGTTACACTCACCCACGATACCGATATGGCGGACCGTGCGTCTTGCAATATCCTCCAGCTGGGCGATCTGCTCTTTGTTGAGCGTGATGATCGGTGCCACAACAATACTTTCGCCGGTATGGATACCCAGCGGGTCGAAGTTCTCCATCGGCACCACGGTGAAGCAGTGGTCGTTACTGTCGCGGATCACCTCAAACTCAATCTCCTTCCACCCTTTCAGGCTCTCCTCAACCAATATCTGGCTGGAGAAGGAGAGGGCACTCTTGCAAAGCTCCACGAACTCCTTCTCATCGGCACAGATGCCGGAACCCTGTCCTCCCAGCGCATAGGCCGAGCGTACCATCACCGGGAAACCGATCTCACGGGCAGCTTTCAAGGCATGGTCAAGGCTCTCCACGGCACGTGAGAGGGGTGTTTTCACCGCTATCTCATTCAGTTTCCTGACAAAGAGATCACGGTCCTCCGTGATCATGATCGCCTCCACCGACGTCCCCAGCACACGCACCCCGTACCTGTCGAGCGTGCCGCTCTGGTACAACTCCGTGCCGCAGTTGAGGGCCGTCTGGCCGCCGAAGGCCAGCAGGATTGCATCGGGCTTCTCTTTCTGAATTACCTTCTCCACAAAAAAGGGTGTGATGGGCAGGAAATAGACCGTGTCTGCCACTCCCTCCGATGTTTGAATCGTGGCGATATTCGGGTTGATCAGCACCGTTTCGATACCTTCCTCACGCATTGCTTTCAGTGCCTGAGAACCGGAATAGTCAAACTCCCCCGCCTGTCCGATCTTCAGGGCACCGGAGCCCAGTAAAATAACTTTCTTGATTGATTGGTCCATTATTGATTGATTCTTTTCTGTGTAATTGCTCTTTATTTTTTTATTCAAGTCTCGCAGGCAATGTATTCAGCTAAATTCGGACTGACAATGCCAATCTTCTGGTCTGCCACGAATGGCTGACCGCTGATAACCGACCGCTTACTTATACTCCCCCCAGTGCTTTATCTCAATATCATCCTCAGTTATCTTACAGAACGCTTTGATAAAGGCACTTGCCAGACGTGCGTTCGTGATAAGCGGTATATTGAAGTCGATGGCGCCGCGACGGATCTTGTAACCGTTTGTCAGCTCCCTCTCCGTCAGGTTCTTGGGGATATTGATGACCAGGTCGAACCGCTTCTCGGCAATCATTTCATTCACCTTCAGTCCGTCACCCTCATCATCCGGCCAGGCTACGAAACTACTCTCCACTCCGTTCTCCGTAAGGAACTTCTGCGTCCCCCCGGTTGCGTAGAGCGAATAACCGTTCTGCTGCAGCAGACGGCAGGCATCCAGCAGGTCCACCTTCGATTTCGTACCACCTGAGGAGACCATGATGTTCTTTTTGGGAATACGGTAGCCCACAGCCAGCATGGAGGTGAGCAGTGCATCATCGAAATGGGTGCCGATGGCCCCCACCTCACCGGTAGATGCCATATCCACACCCAGTACCGGGTCGGCTTTCTGCAGGCGGGTGAAGGAGAACTGAGACGCTTTGATCCCCACATAATCGAGATCGAAAGCGGACTTCTCAGGCTTCTCAACCTTTATCTCAAGCATCACTTTCGTTGCGAGCTCTATAAGGTTTATTTTTAATACTTTCGACACGAAGGGAAATGACCTTGATGCTCTCAGGTTACACTCGATCACTTTGATATCGTTGTCTTTTGCAAGGAACTGAATGTTGAACGGACCGGAGATATTCAGTGCTTTGGCGATCTCACGGGTGATCTGTTTGATTCGTCTTATTGTCTGCACGTAGATCTTCTGTGGAGGGAACTGGATGGTGGCATCTCCCGAGTGAACACCGGCGAACTCAACATGCTCGGAGATGGCGTAGACCACCAGCTCACCGTTTTGTGCCACCGCATCCATCTCTATCTCCTTGGCATATTCCACAAATTCCGATACCACCACCGGGTATTTATTCGACACCTCTGTCGCCAGCGTGAGGAAGCGTTCCAGCTCATCCCTGTTGGAGCAGACGTTCATCGCTGCTCCGGAGAGCACGTAGGAGGGACGTACCAGCAACGGGAAGCCCACCTCATCGACGAACCGGTGGATATCACCAAGCGTGGTGAGCTCCTTCCATCGTGGCTGGTCGATCTCCAGCCGGTCGAGCATGGAGGAGAATTGATGCCGGTCCTCGGCGTTGTCGATGCTTCTGGCTGAAGTGCCCAGGATAGGGACTCCTGCGTTGTCCAGCTTCACCGCCAGGTTGTTGGGTATCTGCCCCCCCACCGAGACGATGACGCCATGCGGGTTCTCCAGCTCAATGATATCCATCACCCTTTCGTAGGAGAGCTCGTCGAAGTAGAGCCGGTCGCACATATCATAATCGGTGGAGACCGTCTCGGGGTTGTAGTTGATCATCACGGAGCGGTATCCCTCGTTGCGGACGGTGGTGAGCGCGTTCACCGAGCACCAGTCGAACTCCACAGAGGAACCGATGCGGTAGGCCCCTGACCCCAGGACGATCACCGAACGGTGGTCACCCAGGTATTGCACGTCGTTCTCCGAGCCGTTATAGGTGAGATAGAGGTAGTTGGTCTGTGCGGGATATTCCGCCGCCAGCGTGTCTATCTGCTTCACCACCGGGAGAAGACCTCTTTTTTTTCTGTATGCACGGATAATCCGGGCACTCTCCTCTTCTGTCTGCTCTTTCCAGATGGCCCTGGCGATCTGAAAGTCGGAGAAACCCTGCTGTTTGGCCAGCTGCAGTATCTCATCGAAACCGTTGTTATTCTCTTTCCCGAAATCAACCGTTCCGGGGCTGTATGCTTCCAGCGATTCCGCTGTCACTATGATATTGTATAGTTTCCGGAGAAACCATTTGTCTATTTTTGTCAGCTCATGGATCTGATCGACCGTGTATCCCTTGCGGAATGCTTTGCTGATGACGAAGATGCGCTGATCAGTGGGCTCATGCAGTGCCTTGTCGATATCATCGATCTTCAGCTCTTTGTTCTCCACGAAGCCGTGCATACCCAGTCCGATCATGCGGAGACCCTTCTGGATGGCTTCTTCGAAGGTGCGGCCGATGGCCATGATCTCACCCACCGACTTCATGCTGGAGCCGATCTCCTTGGAGACACCGCTGAACTTGCCCAGATCCCAGCGGGGGATCTTTACCACAATGTAATCGAGCGCCGGCTCAAAGAAGGCACTGGTGGATCGGGTGACCGAGTTCTTCAGGTCGAAGAGCCCATAGCCCAGTCCCAGCTTGGCGGCGACGAAGGCGAGCGGATAGCCGGTCGCCTTGGAGGCGAGTGCCGAGGAGCGGCTCAGGCGGGCGTTCACCTCTATCACACGGTAATCTTCCGACTCGGGGTCGAAAGCGTACTGCACATTGCACTCTCCCACGATGCCGATATGACGGACAATCCTGATGGCCAGCTCCCGCAACTTGTGATACTCACTGTTGGTGAGTGTCTGCGAGGGAGCCACCACGATGCTCTCGCCGGTGTGGATGCCCAGCGGATCGAAGTTCTCCATGTTGCAGACGGTGATGCAGTTATCATAACGGTCGCGCACCACCTCATACTCTATCTCCTTCCACCCCTTCAGCGATTTCTCTATCAGCAGCTGATCGGAGTAGTTGAACGCCTTGCCGGCAAGTGCCTTCAGCTCTTCTTCATTGTTGCAGAAGCCGGAGCCGAGTCCGCCAAGCGCATAGGCAGCCCGCACGATGATGGGATAGTCCAGCGTTTCGGCTGCCTGCAACGCATCCTCCATGGAGGCGACGGCGAAGCTCTGGATGCTCTTCACGCCGATCTGATCGAGCTTTTTGACGAAGAGATCACGGTCTTCCGTATCCATGATCGCCTGCACCGGCGTGCCCAGTACCTGCACAGCATATTTTTCGAACACCCCCGACTGAAAGAGCGCGACACCACAGTTCAGTGCTGTCTGCCCTCCGAAAGCGAGGAGGATGCCGTCGGGTCGCTCCCGGGCGATCACCTTCTCCACGAAGTAAGGTGTCACCGGGAGGAAGTAGATCCTGTCGGCCGATCCTTCCGATGTCTGCACCGTGGCGATGTTGGGATTAATCAGTATGGTCTCCACACCCTCCTCACGCAGGGCCTTGAGTGCCTGTGATCCGGAGTAGTCGAACTCACCCGCCTCGCCGATCTTCAGCGCGCCGGAGCCGAGGATAAGCGCCTTCTTCACCATTATGCCACCGTTTGATGGTGATAGTGATCTGTTTTGTTGAATTGATTTATGATAGTCCATTCCCTGCAATTTGTCGATTAAAGCATCTTCACGAAATCCTCAAAGAAAAACCGGGTATCGGTCGGTCCGCCGCTTGCTTCAGGGTGAAACTGCACCGAGAAGAACGGTTTGCTCTTGTGCCTGATCCCTTCATTGGTGCCGTCGTTCATATTCACGAAGTAAGGCTCCCACTCTGCACCCAGGAGGGACTCATCTACGGCGTAACCATGGTTCTGCGAGGTGATGAAGCAGCTGTTCGTACCCACTCTCCTTACCGGCTGGTTGTGGCTGCGGTGACCATACTTCAGCTTGTAGGTGTCGGCTCCCGCCGCCTTGGAGAGGAGCTGATTGCCCATGCAGATACCAAACACCGGTTTCTCCTCCTGCATCGCCCCACGGATATGATCGACGGTGATCGCGCAATAATCGGGATTACCGGGACCGTTGGAGATAAAAAGACCATCATAATCGATGTGACTGAAATCGTAGTCCCAGGGTACCCGTATCAGATGAATCTTCTGCCTGATCAGCTCACGCACGATGTTCAGCTTCACACCACAATCGATCAGCACCACCTTCTTCTCACCCTGCCCATATTCAATCACCTCCCTGCAGCTCACTTTGGCTACCTGGTTCTCCTTCTCCGGATCGTAAAAGGCGATCTCATCTTCCCGGTCATACACGATCTTACCCAGCATGGATCCTTTCTCTCTCAGTATCTTTGTGAGCATGCGCGTATCAATGCCATAGATGCCGGGGATACCCTCTTCACGCAACCATGCTCCGAGGCTCTTCACACCATTCCAGTGTGAATATGCATCGCAATAATCCTGTACGATCAATCCGCTGACATGGATCCGTTCAGACTCAAAAAAATCGGAAATTCCGTCTGTTTCGCTCTGGGCGGGAACTCCGTAATTTCCGATGATGGGATATGTGAGTGTTAAAATCTGTCCTTCGTAGGAGGGGTCTGTCAGGCTTTCAGGATAAC
>JAAYGM010000039.1 GCA_012727735.1 Bacteroidales bacterium
TACAAACAGATCAGCAGGAAGATTACGACCCGAGAAAAGACCTCTCCTCGTTCAGATTCCCTACATTGAACCTGCTGAAGGTCTATAACACCGGTGACAGAGCGGTGAACATGTCTGAACAGAATGAGAATAAGGAGAAGATCATTCACACACTGCGCAACTATGGTATTGAAATAACCTCCATCAAAGCCACCGTAGGACCGACCATCACACTCTATGAAATTGTCCCCCAGGCTGGTGTCCGCATATCCAAAATCAGGAACCTGGAAGATGATATTGCCCTCAGTCTTTCGGCTTTGGGTATACGTATCATCGCGCCGATGCCGGGCAAAGGCACAATCGGGATTGAGGTACCCAACAAAGATCCGCAGATTGTATCAATGCAGTCGGTCATCACCTCCAAAAGATTCCAGGAATGTGATTACGACCTGCCGGTTGCGCTGGGTAAAACCATCACCAACGAAGTGTTTATCTTCGATCTCACGAAGATGCCCCACCTTCTGGTAGCAGGTGCTACGGGACAAGGTAAGTCGGTTGGACTGAACGCCATCATCACCTCACTCCTTTATAAAAAGCATCCATCGGAGATGAAGATGGTGCTGATCGATCCCAAGATGGTGGAATTTAACATCTATTCCACCATCGAGAAGCACTATCTCGCGAAGCTGCCGGATGAACAGAAAGCGATCATCACCGACGTGACCAAAGTGACACAGACACTGAACTCGCTTACCAGGGAGATGGACGATCGTTACGAGTTGCTGATGAAAGCACACGTACGCACCATTAAAGAGTATAATGAGAAGTTCGTCAAACGACGACTTAATCCTGAAAAAGGACATAAGTACATGCCCTATATCGTGGTGGTGATCGACGAGTTTGGTGACCTGATCATGACCGCCGGTAAAGAGATTGAGATGCCCATTGCCCGCATCGCACAAAAAGCACGTGCCGTGGGAATGCATATGGTGATAGCCACCCAGCGTCCCACCACCAATATCATTACCGGAACCATCAAAGCCAACTTCCCTGCCCGAATGGCCTTCCGCGTAACCTCCCAGATCGACTCACGCACCATCCTCGATATGAGCGGTGCCAACCAGCTTATTGGTCGTGGCGATATGCTCTTCTCTCAGGGTAGCAACCTCATCCGTATCCAGTGTGCTTTTGTGGATACTCCTGAGGTGGAGGAGATTACCCAGTATATCGGAAAACAGCATGGATACGACAATGCCTTCGCTCTTCCCGAGGTGACCGGAGAGGCCGAAGCAGTTCCGGGTGCAGTGGATCTGAACGACAGGGATCCGCTTTTCGAGGAGGCTGCAAGGCTCATCGTGGTACATCAGCAGGGCTCCACCTCTCTCATCCAGCGCAAGTTCTCCATCGGATATAATCGCGCTGGAAGACTGATGGACCAGCTGGAAGCGTCGGGTATCGTAGGTGCGGCACAGGGAAGTAAACCACGCGATGTGTTTATCCAGGATGAGTACTCACTGGAGAAGCTGCTTAATTCGTTACGATAAACTGATCGTTCTTTAGCTGTCCCCCGTGGTTGAACCATTCCAGGGCACAACAACAGGGAACTGAAAACGAGCATCCGATACAGGACGTTAAACCTGCTGCTCTCTTTTCTGTCTATCTAACAACGACAACCAATGAAAGAGAAAATGATGAAAAGAAACATACTTACCATAGCTGCTCTCCTTTTTGCTTTCGCAACAATGGCGCAAAGCCCGGGTGAAGCCAAAGCCATTTTAGACAAGACCTACACTGCCTACGAGGCATCACAGGGTATTATCCTCTCCTTCACATCCACTACAATGGAAGCGGACGGAACAATCTTTATGACACAATCGGGGAAAGCGTTCATTAAGGGTGACCGGTTTAAACTTGAAATGGAAGCGATGGACATCTGGTTCGATGGTGAAACACAATGGGTCTGGCTGAAGGATGTGGATGAAGTGAATATTAGCAACCCCGCAGGACAGGAGATAGCAGCCATCAGCCCGCTGGCGCTCCTGGGAATGTACAAAAACGGATACACGCTGAAAGCACCCCGCTCACAGACGGTGAACGGCAGGAACGTGCATCTTGTGGAGATGGTACCTGCAGTTACCAACAGGGATTTCAAAGCTGTCTCGGTAGCGATAGATAAAGAGAGTCACACGCTGGTGCAGGTCATCCTCACGATGAGCAACGGAATGAAAAACAAAATTGATATTACAAACTATAACGCCAATCACAAGTTCAGTGATACTGAATTCAAGTTCGACAAGTCCGCACACCCGGAGCTGGAGATTGTGGATCTCAGGTAGGCGATACACCTGAAATGAGCGTTTCCATCGGATTATTCTTTTCATTTACCACGAATAGATTATGGCAATATCCGTTTCACCAGTAAAAGATTAGTTGTATCTTTGAGGCAATTATAAACCAAGAACACCTTCTTCCATATGAACTATCGGAGAAGGTTTTTTAAACATATAAATAACATATGAATGATAAAGTGAGATGTCTGATCATTGGATCAGGACCTGCCGGTTATACGGCCGCTATTTATGCATCACGTGCCAATCTGGAACCGCTTCTGTATGAAGGAATGGAACCGGGAGGACAGCTGACCACCACCACAGAGGTAGAGAATTTCCCCGGATACCCCGACGGCATCACTGGCCCGGAGATGATGGAAGATCTGAAAAAACAGGCAATGAGATTCGGTGCTGACGTGCGATCGGGAAGAGCTACCGCTGTTGACTTCTCCGTGCGTCCCCTGAAAGTGACCATCGACAATGAGAAGGTGATCGAAGCGGATACAGTGATTATCTCCACCGGTGCAACGGCCAAATATCTCGGACTACCGGATGAGACCAAGTATGCCGGCCAGGGTGTATCGGCATGTGCCACCTGTGACGGATTTTTCTACCGTAAGAAGAAGGTGGCCGTCGTGGGCGGCGGCGATACTGCCTGTGAGGAAGCAACCTATCTCTCCGGCCTGGCCGACAAGGTCTACATGATTGTCCGCAAAAACTACCTCCGTGCCTCACAGATCATGCAGGAACGCGTGATGAACAATCCCAAAATTGAAATACTCTTTGAACACAATGCAGTAGGTCTCTTCGGTGAGAAAGGGGTGGAAGGTGTTCATCTGGTAAAACGGATGGGTGAACCCGATGAAGAAAAGAGAGACATCGCCGTGGACGGTTTCTTCCTTGCTATCGGTCACAAACCCAATACAGAGATCTTCAGCGATTATATCGATCTGGATGCGGTAGGTTATATCAACACGGAAGCGCCCTCCACAAGAACCAATGTCGAGGGAGTATTCGCCTGCGGAGACGTGGCCGACCCTATCTACCGCCAGGCTGTCACCGCTGCCGGTACCGGTTGTCGCGCCGCCATGGATGCGGAACGTTATCTGACGGAAAAAGGGTTGTAAACTTCAGCTTATAATATTCTGAAAAGATCTGATGGCAGGATATACCAGAAATCTGCTATCAATATAGCAAAAACCGCTCCCCGGGGCGGTTTTTGCTATTTACTGTAAATTACAGCAGCTCATCTCCTACCGGTCAAAAAAATAGTGCTATATTTGTCACTGAAAAACAATTACACTACGCAGATGAAAAAGCACTTTTTACTGGCAACCATTTTACTTTCGGCCTGTTCACTCTTTGCACAGCAACCGGAAGGTACATACAAGAACGGATTGGATTCTCTTGCTTTCACAAACGGCAAAGCCACATTCCGCCTCACCGGCTTTGCAGGCCTGTCTGTGGCGCAGGTAGGTGAAGGCAGTTATGAACTGACAGATCAATTCCTGTTGATCCATACAACCGACTATTCCGGTTTTAAATCATCATCACAGGCTTTGGAGGGATCCAGAAAAGACACCTGCGTGGTAAAAGTGGTGGGAATGCACAATTACCCTATTCAGACGATTCTGGTTGAAGCGAAAAACAAATCAGACAAGATGGTCGAGGCGAAAGTAACAGACAGTGAAGGGAAAATCTATCTAACTATGGACGACAAGATGACATCCCTGGCTGTTTCTTCATTGGGGTACAACGCCATTGCGTTCGATTACACCCCGGGGAAAGATTATCTGGTCAGACTGGCCGAGAACGATGTCATTGAAGCGCGTACGGTTGTTTTCAGCATAGATTTTATTGACGATGAAACAATTTCGCTCTTGTTACTGACAGATGATTTTGACACATCTAAAAACAAGGTCAAAGAATTGCAGAAACTGGAGAAAAAGGCGCGTAAAAGCAAACTCCTCGACAAACGCCTGAAGAAAGTGTACGTTCCTTATGAGCGGAAATTATAACACTATTTGTGCTACGACAACAACCTTTTCACCATCTCTGAGATTGCTCTTCCCTCGGCCTTGCCTGCAAGTTGCTTTGTAGCCTGACCCATCACCTTGCCCATCTCTTTCATGGAGGTGGCACCTGTTTCGGCAATGATACCCTTCACCACCGCCTCGAGCTCCGCGGCTGAAAGCTGTGGCGGAAGAAATTCCTGAATCACTTTCATCTGTTCAATCTCAGGATCAGCCAGGTCGGGACGGTGCTGCGTGGTATATATCTCCGCACTGTCCTTCCGTTGTTTCACCATCTTCTGTAAGATCGCGGTTGCTGCCTCCTCACTGAGCTCATCGCCTGCGCCTTTAGCCGTCTTCGCTTCCAGCAACTCTTTCTTTATTCCGCGTAACGCTTCCAGACGCACTCTCTCTTTGGCAAGCATCGCCTTTTTAATCTCTTCCGTTATGATTTCCAATAGTGCCATAAATATATCTGATTATTTGATTCTACGTTCATCAATCGAAGAGCGAGGTCGATTGCTGATTGATCTCCGATTTAAATATCCGTGGGTTGAAGTCTGACTCACGTTTGAAAACAGGAGTCTTCTCCAGCGCTTCAAGCACCTTGTCATCATCCAGCTCATCAATGCTCAGCACAAATGGCTCGAGCCTGTAGTTCACAGAGGTGAGCGTTTTCAGTCCCGTTTTACCGTAATATTTCTCTATCAGCTCCTTATCCCTTTTATCCTGTTCAATTTTCGCATCCTTCTCTATCTGTTTCTGAATCTCTTCGGCTCTCGTTATTTCCTGTTGCTGTTCCTGTATTCCCGGTACACTGGTGATGGAGAAACCGGTGGCAAGCAGTGTCACCTTCACATTCTCACCCAGCGTTTTCTCTACCGCTGTACCCCAGATAACCTCAATCTCCCTGCTGAATTTCGACATGAAATCATGCAGTGCATTCATCTCTTCCATCATCAGCGGATTCTCCTCACCAAAAGCGAGGTTGATCAGAATTTTCTTGGCACTGAACACATCGTTGTTGTTGAGCAGGGGGGAGTGCAGTGCATTCTTTATCGCATCGTTGATACGATCATCGCCGCTGCCCAGACCACTGCTCATGATGGCTACACCACCATCCTTCAGCGTTGTTTCCACATCGGCAAAGTCGAGGTTCACATGACCATGTATCGT
Source organism: Bacteroidales bacterium (assembly GCA_012727735.1). GTDB lineage: Bacteria > Bacteroidota > Bacteroidia > Bacteroidales > Dysgonomonadaceae > Proteiniphilum. Next base: position 5,498 of record JAAYGM010000039.1, read on the forward strand.
GATGATCTCAGCGATGCTCCTGGCGGCTGTTGCCAGCGTATCGTCAGCCCTGGCAAAAGCGTTAAGCATCGTCAGGTCACTGTATATATCCCTCAGTCGCTCGTTATTGATCACCAGCAGGGCATCCACGTTCTTCGCAATCTTTTCCACACCTTTAAGCGCCTGGACAATCTTGCGTGGACCCTCAAACATGAAGGGAATGGTCACAATACCTACGGTAAGCACCCCCATGTTCTTCGCTATGCGTGCCACAACGGGAGCAGCTCCCGTTCCGGTACCACCACCCATACCGGCAGTGATGAAAACCATTTTGGTGCCGTCGTTCAGGAGATCTTCAATCAGATCAGCGCTTTCTTCAGCCGCTTTTTCTGCCACTTCAGGTTTGTTCCCCGCGCCCAGACCGCCGGTTGTGTTTTCGCCCAGCTGGACTTTCACCGGTACGAGTGATTCCATCAATGCCTGATTGTCGGTGTTGCAGAGAGCAAAAGAGACATCGTGTATACCCCCCTGAAACATGTGATTCACAGCGTTACCACCGCCGCCGCCCACGCCGATCACTTTGATAATTGCATCCGTACGGTTGTCTATTTGAAAATCCAGTATATCATCATTCATTGCTTGCCGTTTTTGTGCTGTTATTCATCATCCTCTTCCGTAAATATGCCTCCGAAAACATCTTCCATCTTGGAGATGAATCCACCCTCTTTCTTCGCCGGTTTCACTTTCTTTTCCTTCTTCTCTGGCTTCGGTGCTTTCTTCTTGCCGCTTCCAAACCATCCGGATGTAAAGGTGCGGTTTTCATCGCCCTCTGCATCATCATATGACTCTACCAGCACCTGCTCGCAATCCTCTTCTGCACTAAGGAGCATGCCCAGCACCTGCGTATAGGAGGGATCGTTGATCAGTTCGGGCGCATTATTGATTACTGTTTTCTTCGCTGTTGCTTTTCTCACTGACAATTTCAATTTCTGTGTGAGATAAATATCGAGATTCCTGAGTTGTGATGCACCCCCGGTGATAATCAGTCCTGCACCCAGCTGCCCTTCGTAGCCGGAGATGTTGATCTGCTCTTTTATGTTGGCGATGATCTCATCCAGACGCATCCCAATCACCTTGTTCAACTCTGCAAGATCGATATCAGGTTTGGATGAAAACGGAGAGGAAAAAAGAGGTCCATCCTGGTTCTCAAATGCTTTGCCGAATTTGATCTTCAGCTGCTCCGCATCATTCTCTGTGAAGTTCAGTGCGCAGATATCTTTCGTAAGGTTCTTACCGCCAAAAGGAATGACCACCATACGTCGTAGAATACCATTCTTATAAACTGAGAGTGTTGTGGTGCCGGCACCGAAATCCAGGTAACCGCATCCCAGCTCTTTCTCTTCCTCGTTGAGTGCCATCTCAGCAGAAGCGGTGGCTCCAACAATATAATCCGCTATCTTCAGCTCTGTCTTTGAGGCGATACTCTTCTGAATATTGGTCAGCAGGTTGGGACGCCCTACAATCAGTTCAAACCCTGCTTCTATCTGCGAACCGGTGACACCCACCGGACTACGTTCGGGCTTGTCATCGATATAATATTCCACATCAGCAACCCTGTAATTACGCTTCATCTCAGGCTGAAATTTTTCAGCTGCCTTATGCAGCTGATTCACCACCTCCTCTGTGACCATACCGGAAGAGAGCTGTTTCATCTCATTAAACTCCAGCGTGTGCAGCGACTGGCCGGCGAGAGAAACATAGACCCTCCCAATTTTGCGGCTGATACTGTTCTCAAGCATCATCACCAGTTTCTGCACGTTTGCTCCGGCCTGCTCAATATTATAGACCATTCCTCTGCGGATGGAATTACCGGAGTCTATGGTGCCGCTGGCCAGGATGGAGATGACTCCATTCTCGTTCTTGCGGCCGACAACTCCTTTGATTTTAGAGGTTCCCAGATCTATTACAGCTAAAAATCCTGATTGCGTCATATTATTCGGTTGATGAACTTTTGGTTATATTGTTGTTTTACAAACATCCTGCAACGTTTTTTGTTTGCACATTAACATCATTTCTTGGATGTGCTGTCAGGATTTGTCGCAAAGCGTCCGGCACAGCAGACGCTCCGCCTACTTTCTCGTGCAAACCACCTGATTATCATATTTCAGGTTGATCTCCGAGTAACGGTTCCACCCCACAACATTCAATCCCTCATCCACGAAACGGATAAATTTGGACAACTTTGCCGGATAGTCATCCAGACTCCCCATGATGATCCGGAAGTCTCCCACACGGGGAATCAACACCACATCGCTGTTCTCCTCCACCACGATCTGTTCAATCCAGGCATCCCAGTCGGGGTGGCTGTGAAGAAACATGGCGAAATCATAGAGCTCATTCCGGGCAAGCTCCTCATCAATCATACCGGTAGCAATGGGGACATAGACAGCGAAACTTGAAGAGACAGGCATGATCCGGCGATCTTCATCTACATAGAAGTTTCCCTTCAGGCCGGAGACAATCCTCAGGACCGGCTCACGCTGCTGAATGGATGCAACGATCGCACCACCCGGTGTCAGGAATACTTCTGCCGACTCTACCAGTTTATTGGTGAGTATCGTGTCCCTGATGGCCAGCGTGTTGATCTCTGCAAAAGTTTTTCCTACGGGATGCAAGTCATGTCTCTTCACCAGGTTCACAATATCCTGAGATAGCACAAACTGTGTCCTGGCACTATCCTTGATGACCACGTCAAAGCTCTCACACAACTGATTGCGGGATGAATCCCTGAAATAGTTCGCTGAGAAAATCAGGTATCCTATTACCAGTACAGCCACCAATATGACAAGGAGTTTCTTCAATCTTTCATCTGTTTTGATTCCCGGCTGCAAAGATACATCAAGATGTTCAATAGCAGGAAAAAATTATAAACATTAAACATTCAACAGATACTTCTCTCTCAGCAGCTTCTCTATTTCCGGCAGCAAGCGGTCTATATCACCCGCCCCGAACGTCACAAGCAGCTCCATCGGCTTACTGCGAAGCAAATCAGGCAGTTCACTCTTTGTACATAATATCTTCTGCGGCGAGGTAATCCTGTCGTAGATAAGCTGCGACGTGACACCTTCAATTGGCTCTTCCCGTGCAGGATAGATATCCAGCAATATCACGTCATCCAGCAGCGACAGACTCTCTCCGAACTGATCAGCAAAATCACGTGTACGTGAATAGAGGTGCGGCTGAAAAATGGCAGTCACCTTCCTCTCCGGGTAGAGCGCTTTGATCGACCGGATGGCTGCCGTGAGCTCACGTGGATGATGCGCGTAATCATCAATAAAAACAATCTGCTGCGATTTGATATGGAAATCGAACCGACGTCTTGCACCGCTGAATGTACGTATCCCATTGCGTATCTCCTCCGGTGTGACTCCACACAGTTCAGCCGCAGCGATGGCTGCCACACTGTTTTCTATGTTCACCTTCATGGGTACCCCCAAAAAAAGATCTTCAATCTTCCCCACGGGAGAAACATAATCAAAGAGAATCTCTCCGTTTCCTATCCTTATATTTTCGGCATGGTAATCCCCCTCTGTCTCTGAATAACTTCGTATGATCACCGACTCATCGGTGCGGGGTGTCACTGCAGCACCTTTTTTTATAATAAGATGACCTTGCGGACGGATCAGTGAGGTGAACATCTCAAAACTCTCCCTGTATGCTTCCGCCGTGCCGTATATATCGAGATGATCGGGATCGGCAGAGGTGATAATCGCAATCCTCGGTTTTAACCAGTGGAACGAACGGTCGTACTCATCTGCCTCCACAACGGTGATGTTGCTCTTTTCGGAAAGCAGCAGGTTGCTGTCGTAGTTCTTCAATATACCTCCCAGAAAGGCATTGCAATCGACATGTGACTGACGCAGCAGATGTGCCGTAATGCCTGAAACGGTGGTCTTGCCGTGTGTCCCCGCCACACAGATGGCATCACTTGTTTTGGTGATCTCACCCAGCAGCTGCGAGCGCTTCATCAATGTATATCCGTTCTCCCTGAAGAAGATCAGCTCACCATGTGTTGAAGGTACGGCAGGCGTGTAGACTATAAGCGTCTTTTCACTGTCGATGAATTCACCCGGGATCTCCTGCAGATCATCACTGTAATGCACGAAAGCACCCTCCTCCCTCAGCGATTCGGTGAGCGCCGATGCTGTCCGGTCGTAACCCCCCACTCTCTTTCCCCTTGCGAGAAAAAAGCGGGCAAGGTTACTCATGCCAATTCCTCCAATCCCTACAAAATATATGTTGTCGTAATTCATCTTTCTTTTTTTCTATTCCCTGCAGATAAGTCATTCATCAACTTTCGCATGTGCATCATATTTGAGTCCACACAGCTAAAGATGAAACCTATCAATGTTTTGCGGAAACGATCTTCTCAATCTCATCCACAATCCGTTTAGCTGAATCGTGCTGCGCCATCTCCGCGATATTCCTCCGCAGACTCTCCAGCCGGATATCATTTCTCACCAGCGAGAGTGCCACATCGAAAAGAAGACCGGGGGCCAGCACATCAGAGACCATGACAGCAGCATCCTTGTTGACCAATGCCTGTGCATTCTTCGTCTGATGATCCTCAGCCACATTGGGTGATGGCACCAGCACCACCGCCTTGCCGAGCAGACAAAACTCCGAAATGGATCCGGCACCGGCACGTGAGATCACCAGGTCGGCCACCGAATAGGCGTAATCCATGCGTGACACAAAATCCAGCAGATGCACGTTGGCCGGTATCTTACCCTCTGCCTGTAACGCCTGCATCTCCCTGAAATAGTACTTGCCGCACTGCCAGATCACCTGCACATCCTCCTGAGCCGCCAGGGCAGGGAGGGCAGCAACGATACTGTCATTGAGCGTGCGGGCACCCAGGCTGCCTCCCACCATAAGAATCGTCCTCTTTGCCGGATCGAGTTGAAAAAATTCATACCCTCTCATGCGGTTCTCATCAGAGATCACCAGATCCTGACGGCAAGGGTTTCCTGTAAGCACGATTTTCTCTTTGGGAAAAAAATTGGCCATCCCTTCGTATGCTACACAGATGGTTGCAGCTTTCTGCGCCAGCATTTTGTTGGTCACTCCCGCATAGGAGTTCTGTTCCTGTAAGAGTGTCGGCACTCCCTTTGCGGAGGCGGCCCTGAGTATGGGTCCGCTGGCATATCCACCTACTCCCACAGCGATATCCGGTCTGAATTCCGTCACAATTTTTCGTGCCAGCTTCATGCTTCTCAGCAGCTTCACCGCTACCGGGAGATTCTTCAGCATGTTCTTCCTGTCAAACCCGGCCACAGGCAATCCGATGATCTTATAACCGGCTGCAGGAACACGCTCCATCTCCATGCGGTCCTCCGCGCCGACGAACAGTATTTCTGCATCGGCCCACCGTTCTCTGACGGCGTTGGCAATGGAAATTGCCGGGAAGATGTGCCCTCCGGTACCGCCGCCACTGACGATTACTCTCAGCGGAGGCTTGTTGCCTGCTGCGTTTTGCGAACTCGCGTTGTCTATGGTGCTCATAATATCTATTCTTATATGACTGAGTTGAAAAAGGAGGATGGATCGGTTACATCTGAATAATCTCAAACTCCACGTTATCCCCGAGTTGACTCACATGCTCCTCTCTCCCCGTGGCAGCACCGTGATCATCATGATCCTCCTCATCTTTATCTATATCATTTTTCTTAACCGGTTGATCCTCCTTTTTCTTCTTCCCGATGCCGAAGCGGTCGGCACTTAAGATCAGGCCGAAATAGGCACAGGTGATCAGCGTGGAGGTACCACCACGGCTGATCAGCGGCAGGGGCTGACCGGTCACGGGGATCAGGTTCACTGCAACCGCCATGTTGATAAATGCCTGCACCGAGAGCATCAGTGCTGATCCCAGGACAAGGTATTTGGGAAACATCTTCTCCGTTTTCCGGGCAATCATACCGGCACGTATCAGGATGATCACATAGAGAAGCAGGACAAACAACCCTCCCAGTATCCCCATCTCCTCAATAATGATCGCATAGATGAAATCGGAATAAGCCTGTGGCAGAAAATCGCGCTCGGCACTGTTGCCGGGAAAGACTCCCACAACACCGCCGTTAGCGATAGCGATCTTGGCATGTGCCACCTGGTAATTCTCATCGGTGATAGCGTAGTACTCCTCTTCAGAGAGCTCTTTGGCATCGCCGAAATGGGAGATTCGGTTCTGCCATGTCCCCAGACGACTCAAAGGGCCGGAATCTGTCCAGCTCCCGGGAATCACATTCAGCAGCATCACGAACAGGAGCACTGTAGCGATGCCTACCCCGGCGACCTTCAACAGTCGCGCCAGCTTCACATTGCCGATGAACATCAGCAGATAACAGACCCCGAAGAGCAGCACTGCCGTGGAGAGGTTATCCATGGCGATAATGGCGCTCACAATCACCATCAGGACAATCATCCACTTGAAGAGCATTCCGTCGTTCTCGCCGTTCTGTTTGCTCAGGAGAAAGGCGATGGTACCCATCAGTGATATCTTTGCCAGCTCAGATGGCTGAATGGTGAATCCCATGAATGAGATCCATCGTTCGGCACCATTAACGCTGGTCCCGATAAAAGGGGTCAGTATCAGCAGCACGATCGCCCCCATCAGCACAAAGATCAACAGAGAGAAATAACGGTAGGGGATGTTGTGAATAAGCAGAATCACACCCACACCACCAATTAAAAACATGGCGTGCCGGAGAATCGGACCCCATATATTCTGATGGCGGTAGACGATGGTACTGGTAGCGCTGAAGATCTCAACCAGTGAGATCACACAAAGAATGATAAATACCGACCAGATCACCTTGTCCCCCTTGAATATTTTACGTCCAAAATCCCCTAATGTGGAAGCCTGTTCCGTAGCATCCTCTTCCGGAGGTGAAAATAGATTATCTATATTATTGATTTGATCTGACATATCTTTATATTGATTTGACGATTTGCTGATTTATCACATCATCACATTGTCCCATTACCCCATTATCACAGTTTTCTTACACACTCCCTGAACTGGTCACCGCGATCTTCATAATTTTCGAACAGGTCGAAGCTGGCACAACAGGGTGACAAGAGGACGGTATCTCCTCTCTCAGCCTGTGCATATGCCATTTCAACAGCCTCTTTCATTGAGCCGGCATCACTGATCGCCTCCACCTTCCCATCGAAGAAAGCATGCAGGTGGCTGTTGTCTTTTCCGAGAAAAATCAATGCACGTGCTTTGGTAAGCACCAGCTCTTCAATCTCGCTATAGTCATTACCCTTGTCAGTACCACCGAGTATCAACACCGTTCTGGTGCGAATGCTCTTCAGGGCGTACCAGCAGGAGTTCACATTGGTCGCCTTGGAGTCGTTGATATATTGTACCCCACGCACGGTAGCCACCTTCTCCAGCCGGTGCGGTACCCCCTTGAAATCGGATAGTGACGTCCGCAGCTGCTCGTCGCTGACATCCATCAGTTTTGCCACGATCCCCGACGCCATCGAGTTATAAACGTTGTGCATACCCTCCAGGGCAAGTAATTCCAGTTCCATGTTAAATAGATGTTCTTTCGCGTGTATAACTAATTTTCCATTCCCGGTATATGCAGTCATTTGATCCCGTTTCATCTCACCAAATGCATAACGTGTCGCTGCCGGTTGCAATTTCTCTATCTCTTTGGTCACCACAGGATCATCAATCCAGTAGATGAACGCATCCTCCACTTGTTGATTGCGGATAATACGCATCTTGGCATCGACATAACGCTGCATATCATGATCGTAGCGGTCCAGGTGATCCGGTGTGATGTTCAGTAGCACAGCGATGTCGGCTTTGAAATCATAGACACCCTCCAGCTGAAAACTGCTCAACTCCAGCACATAATAATCGAAATGCTCCTCAGCCACCTGTCGTGCGAAACTCCTGCCTATGTTTCCTCCCAGTCCCACATTCAACCCGGCTGATTTCAGTATATGATAAATCAGGCTGGCAGTGGTTGTCTTGCCGTTACTACCGGTGATACAGATCATCTTCGCATTGGTATACCTGCCGGCAAATTCAATCTCGGAGATCACATGGATGCCTTTGTCCAGGACCTTCAGCATCATCGGAACAGTGTCGGGTATACCGGGACTTTTCACGATCTCATCCGCCTCCAGCACGCTCGTCTCTGTGTGACCACCCTCTTCAAAATCGATCCTATATGTTCTCAGCTGCTCCCTGTGCTCCTCTTTCAACATTCCGTTGTCAGACAGAAACACGCGGAAACCTTTTTTCTGTGCAAGTATCGCGGCACCCACGCCGCTCTCGCCACCACCCAGAACAACAATCAACTTTTCACTCATATCCGGCGTCACTTTCTATTGTCACTATGCTTATCTCATCTTCAGCGTTGCCAGTGCCAGCACGACCAGAATCATACCCACCAGCCAGAAACGACTCACAATCTTTGGCTCTGCCATGGGTACAAAGGGCTTTTGTATAAGCGCGTCGATGCTTCCGTCCCCCGGCTTCTGATAGTGATGGTGCAGGGGTGTCATCTTGAAAATGCGTCTGCCGGCACCATATTTCTTCTTTGTATATTTAAAATAGGTCACCTGTGCAATCACCGACAGCGCCTCCACGAAGAAGACACCGCAAAGGATAGGCAGCAACAGCTCCTTATGTATCAGCACAGCAAACACACCGATGATGCCACCCAGCGTCAGACTCCCCGTGTCGCCCATAAACACCTGAGCGGGATAGGAGTTGTACCATAGAAATCCGACACAGGCCCCTACAAAAGCAGAGGCAAAAACCATCAGCTCGTCCCCCCCGGGGATATGCATGATATTCAGGTAAGAGGCAAAGTCGACACGTCCCGACACATAAGCCAGTATACCCAGCGCCACCCCGATGATGGCAGAGGTACCGGAGGTCAGTCCATCCAGTCCGTCCGTCAGGTTCGCACTGTTGGATACCGCCGTCACAATCAGAATCACCACCAGGATGAACACGATCCATACCGCTTCATCAGCAAAGTCACCCATCCAGCCTACCAGCCACCTGTAATCGAAGTTATTGTTCTTTAAAAAAGGAATGGTGGTACTGGTGGTCTTCACATCTTCGGTGAGGTAGGTGACATCTTCAATCACGTTGTTCACCCGCACCTCCATATTTTCACGCACCACAACATCGGGGCTGAAATAGATGGTCAGGCCAACAATAAGCCCCAGTCCCACCTGAGCCACAATTTTAAACTTCCCCTTCAGTCCCTCTTTATCTTTCTTGAACACTTTGATATAGTCATCGGCAAAACCAAGCATACCCAGCCAGACAGTGCTGACCAGCATAAGGATGATGTAAATATTTTCCAGCTTCCCGAAAAGCAACGTAGAGGCTAATATGGAGAGAATGATGATGACACCCCCCATGGTGGGTGTGCCGCGCTTACTGTATTGTCCCTCCAGATCGAGATTACGGATGGTCTCACCAATCTGTTTCTGTTGCAGCTTGTCAATGATTCTTTTGCCTGCAAAGATGCCAATCAGCAGTGAGAAAATCACCGCCATGGCCGAGCGGAACATCACATACTGAAACATGCCTGCTCCGGGGAAGTTGAGTTTGTCTAAATAGTCAAAAAGATAATACAACATTGAATCTTAAGTTTCTGTTTCTCTATGCACTGCGTTGTGAGGAGAATATTTTCTCCACCTCTTCCCTGTCATCGAAATGATGCTTCACCCCTTTTATCTCCTGATAATCCTCATGTCCTTTCCCGGCGATAAGGATCACATCACCCGCCTGAGCAAGTGCACAGGCTGTTTTAATCGCTTCACGACGGTCAATGATGGTGAGGGCCGCACTTCTCTGTTCATCCGTGAGTCCGTCAATCATATCCTGCAGGATCGCTTCCGGCTCTTCAAAACGGGGATTATCAGAGGTGAGCACCACCTTATCACTGAGCACCACCGCTTCGCGTGCCATGACAGGCCGCTTGGTCCTGTCGCGGTTACCGCCGCAGCCCACCACGGTAATGATATGCCCTTTGTTGCCGAGCACTTCATGGATCGCATTCAGCACGTTGGTAAGTGCATCGGGTGTATGTGCGTAGTCCACGATGGCTGTGTAATCCTTCGGAGAGCGTATGGTCTGAAAGCGTCCCGCCACGGGCTGCAGCAACGACAGCTGCCGCAGCACTTCCTCTTCATCCATGCCCAGCAATATGGCCGTCCCATACACAGCCAGGAGGTTATATACATTAAAAACACCCACAAACTGAACTACAAGCTCCCTGCCGTTTATTTCGATGCTGGTCCCGTCGAAATGTTTCTCGAAAATGCGGGCTTTAAAATCGGCCAGCCGTTGTATGGAGTAACTCTGTTTTTTCGCCCTCGTGTTTTGCAACATCACCAGACCGTTCTTGTCATCAATATTGGTCAGTGCGAACGCATCATCCGGGAGATGATCGAAAAAGGTTTTTTTTACATTCCGGTAATCCAGCATATTCTTGTGGTAATCCAGATGATCCTGTGTGAGGTTGGTGAAAACACCTCCCACGAAGCGGATCCCATGCACGCGTTGCTGATGGATAGCATGTGAGCTGACCTCCATAAAGGCATATTCGCACCCGGCATCCACCATCTTACGCAGTAAAGCGTTCACGGTGAGAGGATCGGGGGTGGTATGCGTGGTGGGATAATGCGCTTCATTGACATAATTGGCCACGGTAGACAACAGCCCGGCAGGATACCCCAGATTGCGGAACATCCTGTATAATAGTGTAGCGATGGTTGTTTTGCCGTTTGTCCCGGTAACTCCCACAAGCTTCAGCTGACGCGATGGGTTCCCGTACCATTCCGATGCGATCAGGGCCAGTGCCGCAGCGCTGTCCTTCACCTGAATGTAGGTGACCCGTGAAAAATATTCCTCAATCATCGGTTTATCGTAAACCACCACCCCAGCACCCTGTTCAATTGCTTTACCAATGTAAGCATGTCCGTCAGTACAGATCCCCTCAACCGCTACAAACAATGATCCCGACTCAACGGTACGCGAATCGGAAGTGACCGAAGAGACCTCCGCCTCCTCGTTGCCACGAACGGCAATGAGATTACATTTTTCTATTAATTTTGTCAGCTTCATACCTTTTATCGTAAAGTGATGCTTATTGTTGTTCCTTTTACCAGCCTCTGACCGGGAGAGAATGATTGTGACACCACCTTCCCCGCACCATTCATTGAGACCCTGAGCCCCGATTTCTCAAGCAGATAAAGCGCATCACGTGCACCCATGCCACGCACATCAGGGATCAGAGATCCCTCAACAGCAAGGGGCTGCGGATGGTAAGCGACACTGTCCTGCTGCATCTTCACCCAGTCGGCGGTTTCATCCAGCTCACCCGCAGGAAAATTGAGCGACGCCAGCAATGCCCGGTTATGTTTCCAGTTACCGTTTTTCAGCGGTGGATTTTTCTGCAGTGTGGAATCGACCCTGTAATCAGCGATTGTCAGTTGTACCTTCCTCACATAGGTCTGTTCAGCGATATTCTTGAACACCATCCCGGCCATCCCTCCACCCGAAGGAACGCCTTTCGGTTTTCTGAGACCGACGAAAATGGTGTACATTGGCTCTTCGGCAGGGAAATAGCCGCAGAAAGAGACGTAATAACCGCCATATCCCCCACCCGATGCTATCTGCGCCGTACCTGTTTTGCCGGCAATAGTGAAGTAGTCCGAGGCAACCACCCTTGCTGTTCCCTCTTCCACCACGCCAACAAGCATCTCCTGTATCTGTTGCAGTGTGGTCTCCTTGCACATTTTCGGATTCACCACCTCCGCCTCTACATTTTTCACCACCTTGCCATCATCTATGAACTGCCTCGCAATAAAGGGCTTGATCATCTTACCTCCGTTGGCGATACCATTGTAGAACATCAGCATATAGATCGGTGGTATTTTCGATTCATAACCGAACGACATCCATGGCAGGGTGGTCTTCGACCAGTAGTTATCCTTATCATCAGGAAAACGGATAGATGATGTCCCTTCAATACCATTCAGCGGCACATCCCACTGAAGCTGTTTCCTTAATCCTATTCTCTCAATCCCCTCTACAAATCTGGTTGGATTGTCCTCATATCCCTTCAATACCATCTTACTCATCACGATATTTGAAGAGACATGCATTCCCTCTGCCACGGTGAGATAACCACGGTCCTGACCACGCCGCCAGTAATGATCCCTCACCCATCTTTTGTTGTATTGAAAGAGTCCGCTGCCTACATGAAAAGAGTCGGTAGGCGTGACCACGCCATCATCGAGGGCAACCATGGTCGTGACTGTTTTAAAGGTTGACCCCGGCTCGTTCATATAGGAGAAAGCGTTGGGGTTCCCTTCGGCATACGCCCCGTTACTCATCCTGTCCAGGTTCACAATCCCTTTGATCTCACCGCTTTTCACCTCCATGATAATGGCTGTGCCCGACTCGGCCTCTGTCTCCGTGAGCTTATCGCGGAGCGATCGTTCTGCTATATCCTGTATGCCGGCATCGATGGTGGTGAGTATATCCCATCCCTCTTCTGCCGGTTTCTCCACCACATCCATCCACTTACCCTGTATCTTCTGACGGAATTTCACTCCCGGCACCCCACGGAGCAGTGAGTCATATTTCAGCTCAAGGCCGCTGGCACCCCCTTTATCAAGGTCTTTGTATACATTCCCCACGGTTCGTGTTGCGAGGTTACCGAAAGGTTTCTTGCGTGCATTACGCTCCTCTGCAATCAGACCACTGCGGTTTGATCGCTGGTTCCAGAAAGGAAATGCACGGATCTCCTTCAGATCCACATAAGAGATATCGCCACGGAGGATCTTCACATAACGGGACCGGATGGGCACTCTCTTCTCAATTCCTCTCGCCTCGTTCTCCCGTATCTGCCGCTCCTCTTTTTCCCGCAGCTTCCAGCCGCTCATAATCACGTTCCTGTATTGAGCCGCTGTCCTGTCAGGGAATTTCCTGGTCAGCTCCAGGGAGAGATCACCCACATATTTCTCAAGTGTATCTTTCTGCATCCCATCTGCCCAAAAATCCATGTATATACTGTAGAGAGGCTCCGTGGTAGCAAGCAACTTACCGTCGTAAGTGTAAATATTGCCCCGTTTAGGCAGGATCACACGGTCTCTGATCACCGTCTCCTTCTCACCGACTTCACGCCACTTTTTCCCTTCTGAAGTGAACACGATCTTACCGGCCGAAAAGATGATCATCACAGCAAACAGCATCAGGAGAGTGACAATAAGCCCATATCTCCCCAGAATACCTTTTTTGTCTTTCCTGTTATGCTCCTTCATTGTTTAAAAAATCCGATGAGACTATCTATCAATATAATAAACCGGTTCATTCGTCACCTCCAACTCCAGCCCGGCCTCCGCCACACGGCGCTCCACCTCTCCCTGTCTGCTGGCTTCGGTAAGCCTTGAAGAGATCGTCAGCGACTCATATTTCGCATCTTTCAGCACCCTCTCAAGGCGCTCAATTTCCGACATCCGCTGTAACACCGTATATCGGTGGCTGATGAACAGAAACATGATCAGCACAATAACAAGAATGAATCTCATGTTCCGGAGGAAGAAATTCTCAGTGAGAACACTTCCTCCAAAAACATGGACAAACGATTTGCGTATGTTATCGAACTTGAGTTTCATATGATGAACAGCAATCAGCTGTCAGCTTTTAATTCTTCACTTTTAATTTTTTTACCTCTTCTCCGCGATACGCAGCTTGGCACTACGCGAGCGGGGGTTTTGACGTTGTTCCTCTTCTGTGGGAACAATCACTTTCCTGTTGATCAGCCTGAAAGGGGTCTCTATGTTTCCATAAAAATCCTTGACCAGCGTCCCTTCAAAATTACCGGTCCTGAAGAAGTTCTTCACCAGGCGGTCTTCCAGCGAGTGGTATGAAATCACGCTCATCCGTCCCCCGGGCTTCAATACCTGCAATGCCTGCGTGAGCATCTCCGTCAGCGCATCCATCTCTCCATTCACTTCAATACGAAGTGCCTGAAACGCCTGTGCCAATATCTTTTTCTCTCTGTCCCTGTAAGCAAACGGCTCCAGGATGGCAAGCAGATCCTTTATCTCCACTATCTTTCTTGAAGCGCGGTACGCCACCACCGACGATGCAATCCTGCGTGCATTCCTCAGCTCTCCGTATTGAAAGAAGATATCCGATAGTTTCTCTTCGGAATATTCATTGAGGATATCAGCTGCTTTCTTTTGTGCATTTTGGTTCATCCGCATATCCAGCTCACCCTCAAAACGGAACGAAAAACCACGTGCTGAATCGTCGAAATGATGCGATGACACACCCAGGTCGGCCAAAACACCATCAACCTGTTCTATATCGTGATAACGGAGGAAATTTTTCAGGAAACGGAAATTGGATCGTACAAAGATGAACCGCTTGTCAGCAAACGCATTTTTCACCGCATCCTCATCCTGATCGAAAGCGATCAGGCGACCATCCTCTCCCATTCGCTCAAGGATCTCACGGGAATGTCCTCCGCCACCAAAAGTGACATCTACATACACCCCGGAGGGAGAGATATCCAGTCCGTCAATACTTTCACTAAGCAATGCCGGTGTGTGATATGCTGCCATCTGCCTGTTGTCGGAAATCATCTCAGAGAAGTTATTTATTTTAAAACTGCGCCACGCCGGCTGCCTCACCTGTCGCATCAGAGAGATGCATGTTTAAGCCGCCCTCTTCAACGCTCCATTAACTGCTGTAATTTCGAAGAAAAATCATCGGGATCCACCAGCGGTTTTTCCAGCTTCTCTTTTGCCCAGACCTCAATGGTTTCATCCACCCCGAGGAAACGGACATCAGCATCAATGGAGACCATCTGAAGGTACCGCTTCGGTATAAGCACCCTTCCGCTGGCATCCATCTCGAGCCTTTCGGCATCCAGCACGAACTGGCGGAAAATCTGCTGCTGTTCCCTATTCCACTTATTCAGCCTGCTTCGGAGTATCTCAATCTCTTTCTCCCATACACTACCGGGATAGAGCACAAGACAATCCTGAAAAATATCTTTCCGGAGCACAAGAAAATCTTCGCCTTCACTTTGCAAGCGCTTGCGAAAAATGGCCGGCACAAAAATTCTTCCTTTTGTGTCAGCCCTGGCTTCCATATTTCCCAGAAACTGTATCATTTCTACATCAAATTCAGCTAAATAGAGATTTATCTGGTGTAAAAGTACAAAATTATCCACTTTCCCCCACATTTCCACACAGAAATTTGCAAAAAAGTTATCAACACGCACTATGAATGAATTAAATAACTATATATCTTTGCTTTAACAGATTTTAAAAAGTGGGGAGTTTCTTCACTATCTGATTAAAAAAAAGAAAAATCATCTTCAATTCTTATTGAGTTGACATATTTTCGTACATTTGCGTCAAAATAGATGTAGAGAAAGATGCAATGAACCAAAACAATGCATTCAGGATTAATATTGATAAGATACTGAAGGACAAAGTCTCAAAACACTATAATAAAATCCCGAAGTTTCTTATTAACTACCTCAAGCGGACTGTTCACCAGGAGGATATCAACGGCATTCTTGAACGGAATCAGGATGTTGAAGGGGTGGAGTTCATGCATGCGCTTGTGGAGAAAGAGTTCAACCTGCGCCTTCAGCTGGAGGGAGAGGAGAATATACCCGCAACAGGTCAGTTTGTATTTGCCTCCAACCACCCGCTGGGCGGACTGGATGGGATTTGTCTCTCCTCGGTGCTGGGTGGAAAGTACCACGGAAAGATCAAATATTTCGTCAACGACATCCTTTACTATATTGATCCGTTAAAACCGATCTTCATCCCCATCAACAAATACGGAGCGCAGGCCAAAGAGTCGGCAAAGGCAATAAATGAGGCATACGCATCGGACAACCAGATCATCACATTTCCTGCAGGATTATGCTCCCGCAAGGAGAAAGGGGAGATTAAAGATATGGAGTGGATGAAAAGCTTCATCATCAAGGCAGTAGAGTTCAGAAGAGATGTCATTCCCGTACATTTTGCAGGCAGGAACTCCAACTTCTTTTACAATTTTGCCAATATCCGCAAGGCTTCAGGTATCAAATTCAATATCGAGCTGATCTATCTGCCCGATGAGATGTATAAAAACAGCAACCAGACCTTCACCATCACCTTTGGCAAGCCGATACCCTGGCAAACGTTCGACAAATCAAAAACGGCGGCAGAGTGGGCCCGGTATGTGAAGGAAGTAGTCTACTCACTGAAGTGAGGAAAAATCTTTAACGAAAGAAAAAGTATGGAAAAGATTATTGACCCGGTAGAAAAAGAACTGATAAAAAGTGAACTGACAGTTCAGAAAAGGGTACGAATCACCAACAAGGCAAACAACGAAATCTATGTCTTCACCGCACATGACTCTCCCAATCTGATGCGCGAGGTGGGTCGTTTGCGTGAGATCGCATTCCGTCATTACGGTGGCGGCACAGGCCTGGAAGCCGATATAGACAAATATGACATCATGGATGTCCCCTACCGGCAGCTGATTGTCTGGGATCCGGAGAATGAAGAGATTCTGGGGGGTTACCGCTTTATCTACGGTTCCGACGTGGAGTTTGATGAGAATGGCAAACCAAAGCTTGCCACGGCTCACCTCTACAACTTTTCCCAACAGTTTATCACCGATTTCCTGCCTACCACGGTAGAGCTGGGCAGATCGTTTGTCTCGCTTGAGTACCAGTCCACCCTGCTGGGAAGAAAAGGAATCTTCGCCCTCGACAACCTGTGGGACGGATTGGGCGCACTTACCGTCATTGATCCCGGGATTGAGTATTTCTTTGGAAAAGTGACCATGTACGGCACCTACAACAAAGACGCCCGCAACATGATCCTCTATTTCCTCAACAAGCACTTCCCCGACACGCTGAAGCTGGTGACACCGATCGACCCACTGATTACCGGAACAGACATAACGAAGATGCGGACACTATTCCACGGGAAGAACTTCAAGGAAGATTACAAGATTCTCAACAAGGAGGTGAGGACACTGGGATACAACATCCCCCCGCTGATCAATGCCTACATGGGTCTCTCACCCACCATGCGCTTCTTCGGCACTGCCATCAACGACGAGTTTGGAGAGGTGGAAGAGTCGGGCATCCTCATCCGGATCGACCAGATCCTGGAAGAGAAGAGGGCACGCCACATGGATACCTACATGAAGAGTAATCCCAGCAAACGTTTTCTGATGAGACTCAGAAAGATTATCTCCGTCAAGGCCCCGAAAAGAAAAGAGGCTGCAGAAAAGGCCAGAATCGAAAAAAAAATCAAAGTGAAACGTATTTCTGTCAAAAGCAAAAAAAAATAAACCCAGCAGCCGCAGCTGTTGCGGGAAGCGTTCAATCTGCCGGCTGTCTTTGTCTCACTCTCCCCGCGCGCAACGAAATCAGAATAAATGGCGGCCTCTCTTCCTTTTACCGGCATCATCCTTCAGCGGGGAGCATGTACAGGTGCAGTAATATACCAAAGGCATAATCATACAAAAAGGAAGCATAAACCAACTTATCCCATCTCGTTTTAGCACTATTTTCTTTATAATTGTCAATTATTCATCCCCGGATATCAATGGATAACTAATTGATAGTTTATTTTTTACACTCCAAAAATGCAATCGATTGCACAGACGAAGGAAGTTAATTACTCCCTTTTCTATACCGTGTTTCGTTCGAAAATCTAACTTTGTATCATAAGTAATGTGAATGATAAGATGAAAATTTAACCTTTCATCCTGTCAATTCTTTAATTTATAGCGATTGAAGAGAGTATTAATCAGTTAATCTTATAAAGTTAACAACATGTATCTAAATGTAAAAAAAAGTACGAAAGCGTTCCTGATGACAGTGTTGTCGGGCGTGCTAATGGTTTTATCGGTGAGTGCCCAAACCGGCACAACGATAAATGTGCGGGGAACGGTAACGGATACTGGAGGTGAACCAATTATTGGCGCCAACATCCTGATCCAGGGAACCTCATCAGGAACAGTTACCGATTACGATGGTAATTTTATGCTTCAGGCTCCGGCCGATGGCGTACTTGAGGTAAGTTATATTGGCTACAGGCCACAAACAATTGCAATCAGCAACAGAACCAACATCCGGATTGTGCTTGAAGAAGACACTGAACTGCTGGAGGAACTGGTGGTGATCGGGTATGGTACAGTACGAAAGGATGATGCCACCGGCTCTGTGGTGGCGGTGGATGCCTCAAAGCTCAACAGAGGCCTGGCCACCTCTCCTTCCGATCTTCTGGCAGGACAGGTTGCCGGTCTGAGTGTTGTCTCTGCCGGCGGAGCACCGGGCTCCTCATCCAGTATTCGTATTCGTGGCGGCTCCTCCATGTCGGCCAGCAATGATCCGCTCATCGTGATCGACGGCGTACCCGTAGATAACGCCACCGGCGTGAGCGGTATGTCCAACCCGCTGAGCTCGATCAACTCAAATGACATTGAGACCTTCACCGTCCTGAAAGATGCATCTGCAACCGCCATCTACGGTTCACGCGCTTCAAACGGGGTGATCATCATCACCACCAAGAAAGGACACGCAGGAAAAGTGAGATTATCCTATAACGGAAATGTCTCTGTCAGCAACAGGACAGGTGCCGTGGATGTGATGGATGCACCCACCTTCAGAAACTATGTGGTCAGCTCCTTCGGCGAAGAGAGCCAACAGGCGCTGGCGCTGGGCAACACAGAGACAAACTGGCAGGATCAGATCTTCAGGACAGCCGTAAGCACTGACCATAACATCAGTGTTTCCGGCTCAGCTGCTGAGGTGCTGCCTTATCGTGTTTCTCTGGGTTACACCAATGAAAACGGTATACTCAAGACCTCCAATCTGGAGAGATATACCGGTAGTGTGAATCTCTCACCTACTTTCTTTGATGATCATCTCAGGGTACAGCTGAACGCCAGGGGTATGTACAATACCAACCGTTTTGCAGACCAGGGCTCTATCAACTCTGCCACACAGTTTGACCCCACCATGCCGATATATGCAGAGACAGAGTCTCCTTTCGGCAATGGCTATCACATGACACTGAAGCCCGACGGATCACCCATCGACATTGCCCTGGCCAACCCGCTGGCCATCCTCATGCAGAAACATGACAACTCCAAGGTCATGCGCAGTATCGGCAATATCCAGCTTGACTACAGGATGCCATTCCTCGAAGCATTAAGGGCCAACCTCAACCTGGGATATGATATCTCTAAAAGTGAGGGTGATGTGATCATTGAAGACAACTCTCCGATGAGTTACACCTGGGGCAACTACAAGTCGGGATGGGGAGAGAACTCCACCTACAGCCAGTATAAGAGCAATACGCTGCTCGACTTCTACCTTAACTACGCCAAAGATCTTGGCATACACCGCATTGATGCAATGGGTGGTTACTCATGGCAGCGTTTTTATAACGAATCGGACAACACCTTTCCTTACTCAGCTGCCAAGGCATCAGAGACCGGGAATGAATTTTACAAGGAGATGAATGATTACTCCACCGAGAGCTACGTTGTTTCCTTCTTCGGTCGTTTGAACTACTCACTGCTCGATCGTTATCTAATGACACTCACAGTGAGAAACGACGGGTCGTCACGCTTCAGCCCCGACAACAAATGGGGTCTGTTTCCTTCCGCTGCTTTCGCCTGGAAGATCCTCAACGAGCCTTTCATGGAAGATGCAGGGAACGTGATGTCTGACATGAAGCTGCGACTGGGTTACGGAGTCACGGGACAGCAGAACCTGGGCAGCGGTGACTATCCCTGGATGGGACGCTACAGCTACAGCCAGGCAGGCGCCAACTATTTCTTCGGTGACCAGATGATCTCACTGATCCGCCCGCTGGCGTATGATGAGAACCTGAAATGGGAAGAGACTACAACCTATAACGCCGGTCTTGATTATGGCTTCCTCAACAACCGTATCACCGGTGCTTTAGATCTCTATTACCGCAAGACCACGGACCTCCTGAATACAGTAGGTATCGCGGCCGGAACTAACTTCAGCAACCAGCTGCTTACGAACGTGGGTGAGCTGGTGAACAAAGGAGTTGAGTTCACCATCACCGGACGCCCCATTGTCAGCAGGGACCTGAACTGGAACCTGAGTTACAATGTGACCTATAACCAGAACAGAATCACCAAGCTGACCATCAACGATGACCCCAGCTATGTGGGTGTACGTTTCGGCGGCATCGACGGCGGTACGGGAAACAACATCGCCATCCATGCAGTGAATTATCCCGCCGGTTCATTCTATGTATATGAACAGGTGTACAACAACGACGGCTTACCAATTGAAGGTGTCTATGTTGACCAGAACGCCGACGGAGCGATCAACGAGAATGATATGATCCCCTATAAGAACGCTGCGCCCGATCTCTTCATGGGATTGTCTTCACAGCTCTCCTACATGAACTGGGATTTCAACTTCTCCCTGCGCGCCAACATCGGCAACTATGCCTATAACAATATCCAGTCCAACCGTGAATCGAGGAACACCACCTTCGATCCCTCAGGATGGTTGAAGAACAGGGTAAACAGTGCTACCACCACCAATTTCGAAGCGGTGCAGTATCAATCCAGTCATTATATCCAGAATGCATCCTTCCTGAAGATGGATAACATCTCCCTGGGTTATAATTTCAATCAGTTGTTAAACGCACAGCAATCCGGAAGAATTCACCTTACTGTGCAGAACCCGCTGGTGATTTCTAAATATGACGGTCTCGACCCTGA
>JAAYGM010000295.1 GCA_012727735.1 Bacteroidales bacterium
GGGGTTGTCGGTCTCGATGATGGGACCTCTGCCCGACGGATCACCGTAAGCCAAAATCTTATCGTCTCTCACTGCAGCTGCGGGGGCGTTGGAGCCGCTGAAATACCAGCTTTGAGGACGGGTAAAGCGCCAGTGGCCCATATCCTCCTATACCCAGTAACCATGGGAGCGGGTGACGAACATGTAGTATTTCCCCTTGAAGTTGACCACCGCCGGGTCGGCACCGGAGCGGTAGGAGGCATCCCTCTCCGCACGGTAGTGCGACATGTAGGTGTAGTCGATGTCGATCGGGTTGCAGTAGGTGTTCTGGCTTCTGATGGCAGCTGCCCGGTTGTTGCCGTCCGGAAGTAGATCACTGCCCTGTGGGTGATGGTTACAGGAGAGATGCATCATCGCTGTCAGCAGGATTAGTGGGAGGATGGCACGTTTTATTGTAGGTCTCATTTTTTTTCGGGTTTCAGATGATCTTCGGGCAGCTCATACTGCTCCTGCAGTCTTATCAGCTCTTTTCTCAGCCCACGGGTGATCTGCTCTGTTCCCCTCTTTCCGTAGATGTTGTCGGTCTCGTGTGGATCGTTCTCCAGATCATAGAGCTCCCAGTGCTGCTCTCCGTAGAAATGAATCAGCTTGTAGCGTTCTGTCTTCACCCCGTAGTGGGCACGTACGCTGTGGAAGCCGGGGTACTCGTAGTAGTGGTAGTAGAGCGATCTCCTCCAATCCTCGGGTGTCCTGCCTGTATCGGTCAGCTCCCTGAACGACTCTCCCTGCATATAGTCCGGTATATCTATGCCACAGAAGTCGAGCAGGGTGGGGGCAAAGTCGATGTTCTGTGTCAACCCCTTCACCTGTGTACCCGGTTGGATATGCTTCTTGTACTGCATCAGAAGGGGCATCATGAACGACTCCTCATACATGAATCGCTTGTCGAACCAACCATGCTCACCCAGGTAGAACCCCTGATCGCTGCTATAGATGATGAGGGTATTTTCATCCAACCCTGTTGTCTTCAGGTAGTCGAGTAGTTGTCCCACGCTTTCGTCCACTGCCCTGATGGTGGCCAGGTAGTCCTGCAGGTATCGCTGGTATTTCCATTCGGCGATCTCCTTCTCCGTCATCGACGTGGTGTGGAAGGCATTGTTACGCTCCCGGTAGGCTTCAAAGAAACGCTGCTGCTCACCGGGTGTCATGGTCTCCAGGAAGGCATGGGGCCACGGGTCATAGAGGAGCGTGTCACTGTTGACTCCGGTCACCATCTTCAGGTCATGCCCCTCGTACATGTCACGGTAGATGTTCATCTCCTGGTGCGCAGCTGCAAATCGCCCCTCATAATCATCGAAGTAGGTCGCCGGTAGGGGGAAGGTGACATCCTCGAAGAGATCGTAGTGCCTCTCCGCCGGCACCCAGTTGCGGTGGGGCGCCTTGTGGTTCATCATCAGGAAGAAGGGCTTGTCATTCTCCCTAGTCTGCAACCACTGCTTGGTGAAGGTGGTGATTAGGTCGGTGACATAGCCGGCATACTCAACCGTATCATTCTTCGTGATGAAGTCGGGATTGTAATAATCCCCCTGGTCGTTCAGGATCATCCAGTGGTCGAAACCGGTCGGCTTTGAGATCAGGTGCCACTTACCGATCAGCGCTGTCTCATAACCGTTCTCCTGCAGTATCTTCGGGAGGGTCTGCTGTGAGCCGTCGAACGCTTGGTTCCAGTTGGCCAGGAAGCCGTTCTTGTGGCTGTGCTTGCCGGTGAGGATGCTGGCACGGCTGGGACCTGAGATGGAGTTGGCGCAGTAGTTGTTCCGGAAGATGGCACCGTCGCGGGCAATCCGGTCGATGTTGGGTGTGGGTGCCAGTTTCGAGAGGGGGTGCCCGTAGGCGCTGATGGCCTGTATGGCATGATCATCGCTCAGGATAAAGATGATGTTGGGGCACTGTTCTGTTTGCTGAGCCATCACCGACAATGCCGACAAAGCCAGTGTCCCTATTGTGAGGTTTCTTTTCATTGTTGTGTTGTTTAACTCTTTACTCTACAGTGAAAGTAGTTTCATTCTCGTTGTCATCGGAGCTCTGAGCTACCCACAACTTAAAGTTGCCAGGCTCGGTCTTTTTCTTCATATCGATGCCATGGAAGGCCAGCTCTTCGGAACGCAGCTCAAAGGTAACATCCTTGCTCTCTCCCGCTTTCAGGGGAACCTTCTGAAACCCTTTCAGCTCCTTGACGGGGCGGGTGGTACTCCCCACCAGGTCGCGCACGTAGAGCTGCACCACCATCTCACCATCCACCTCCCCGCTGTTCTGCAGAGTGGCGGTGACGGTTATGCTGTCGCCGGTTGCTTTCATTGAGGGTTTGTCCAGGCTCAGATCACTGATCGCATATGTTGTGTAACTCAGGCCATACCCGAACGGATAGAGGGGGGTGATGGAGCTGTCGAGGTAGTTAGACTTGTAGTCGACCGTTTCATCATTGAGGTCGACTGGGCGACCGGTATTCTTCCGGTT
Source organism: Bacteroidales bacterium (assembly GCA_012727735.1). GTDB lineage: Bacteria > Bacteroidota > Bacteroidia > Bacteroidales > Dysgonomonadaceae > Proteiniphilum. Next base: position 2,497 of record JAAYGM010000295.1, read on the forward strand.
GTAGTAGATCGGCAGCTGTCCTATGTTTCGCGGGAACGACATCACCAGGCGTGCCGAGGGGTTCTGGTCGCCGGCGATCACATCGGCGATACCGTGTCCACCCTGTGTGCCGGGAAACCAGGCCTGCAGGATCGCATCCATCTCTTCATCCTCCCACGACAGGTCAAGAGGACGGCCGCTGAGGTTGACCAGCACGATTGGCTTCCCGGTCTCTTTCAGGGCCTGCAGCAGCTGACGCTGTGCCTCTGGCAGGCGTATGTCGGTACGTACGGCTGCTTCGCCGGACCAGTGAAAACTCTCACCCACCGCTGCAATCACGATATCGGCCCTGCGGGCGGCAGTGACCGCCTCGGCAATCCTGCCGGGAGTGGTTTCATCAATCGATGAACCCTCCGCGTAAATCAGATTCACAGCACTCTCTTTATATTTCTCGGTGAGTCCTTTGAGGATGGGAACACTCTTGTTCCTGTCACCAAGACCGGACCACTCACCGTTGAGGTTGATGGAGTCGTTCATCAGGGGACCCACTAGCGTGAGGGTGACCGCTTTTTCCTTCGGTATGGGGAGGATGGCACCTTCATTCTTGAGCAGCACCACCGAAGCGGCTACGGCTTTACGTGCCATTTCCATAAATGCCGGCGTCATGGTGTTTTGTTTTGCACGATCCTCATTGAGGTAATGGAAGGGGTTATCGAAGAGACCCAGCAGGAACTTCATCTCCAGGATCCGACTCGTTGCGTTGTTGATCGCCTGTTCTGACACCTTGCCCTCCTCCACCGATTTCTTGAGATATTTGATAAATGTGGCACCGGTCATATCCATGTCGATGCCGGCGTTGATTGCCAACTCGGCAGCATGCTGCTCATCTTCCGCCACACCATGCGGTACCAGCTCATTCACACCGGTGTAGTCGCTCACCACGAAACCTTTGAATCCCCACTCACCGCGCAGGATATCCGTCATCAGCCACCGGTCAGCGGTCGCCGGTACGCCGTTGATTTCGTTAAAGGAGGCCATAAAGGTGCCTACCCCAGCTTTTGCTGCTGCCTCGTAAGGGGGTAGGTAGATGTTTCGCAGGGTATGCTCCGACAGCTCGGCAGTGTTGTAGTCTCTTCCCGACTCGGCAGCACCGTAGGCCGCCAGGTGCTTCCCGCAGGCGAGCAGTGTGTGGAGGGCTCCCAGCGATGCGCCCCCTCTGCCACCCTGAAAACCAATTACCCTCGCTTCGGTGACCCTGCTGCCCAGGTAGGGATCCTCTCCGGCACCCTCCATCACGCGACCCCAGCGGGCATCGCGACTTATATCCACCATCGGGGCAAAGGTCCAGTTGATGCCGTCGGAAGCTGCTTCCAGCGCAGCAATCTCCGCTGTTCGTTGCATCAGTGCCAGATCCCATGAGCAGGCTTCAGCCAGGGGTATGGGGAAGATGGTCTTGTAGCCATGGATTACATCCTGTCCGAAGAGGATGGGGATTCCCAGGCGGGTGGAGTCGACAGCTGTCTGTTGTAACCTGCGTATCCCCACCACCGAGGTGGCGTTGAAGATGCTTCCTATCAGTCCTTTATCCAGGTAGGGTTTGAAGTCGTCTGACATCACCGGGCCTGTGATCGACCAGTTGGCAGAGAACTGGGTCATCTGTCCGATCTTCTCCTTCAGGGTCATCAGGCTCAGGAGCGAATCTACCCGTTGCTCAACCATTTTGTCGCCGCTGTAACTTATCCATATTCCCACACCGGAATCGGAGGAAGAGGGTGGTCCGCTGGAGGCAAACAGCATCACCACCAGCATGCCTAAGATTGAATTAATACTTTTCTTCATATTCTCTCCTTTTATTTATGTTATAATTATGTTCCTGGTGAAAACGTTATTAAGTTAATAAGTTACTAATTTTGTAGGTTGGAGGGTTCTTGGGTTTAGGAACAACAAACGTATAAACCAATCAATGTATCAACCTCAGAACTCCTGGTTGAATCCCAGCTTATTCAATCCTTTTTGAATTTCAGGTGCACCCATGAACAGGTCCCATAGCAGTCCTGTCCGGTGGTTCTCAATCATCGGGGTGATGGTGAGCTGGTCAATGGCCAGGTAACGTTGTGGATACCAATTGCTCTCAATGCTGAAAGCATCATAGAACCCATATTTCCCCCAGATCCTGTCTCCGAGGTTGTTATAGAAGTGGTTCAATGCTTTCATCGATTCCACGGGTGTATAGGGAAAGCTGGACAATGCTGCCGTGGGGGTGATTACTCCCTTGTCGTTTTGCATCGGTTTGTGACCGGCATAACCCTCAACGGAGTAACTGGCAGTCAATCCCCAGCAGGCGTCGCTGTACCCTTCAAATCCCTTCGGGTTCTGCATGCAGTAGGCGTGGTTGATGAGTGCCTGATTTCGGTTCAGATCCCAGTAGGAGGCATACCGGTCAGTCAGACCCTTAGGACTTAAGCCGATATAGGAGTAGTGTGCCCAGAATAGCGGACCCCCATACTCCTCAGCTCCGTTGTGTCTGAGAATCAGTGGATAACCGAAGGCCATGTTGTCGCTTTTTATCTCTCCACCACGTGCCCACCCGTTATGATAGGCCGAAGCAGGTATGGGGTAGGTGGGCGATGAGGCTGCCAGGATATAGGTGATAAGGCACTCATTGTATCCCTGAAGGGGGAAGTTCATTTCCCAGCCATACTCAGGGCTCCAATGCCAGTAGAGCACATCCTCTCCGTTCAGATACCAGTCCCACTCCATCTCATGCCAGAGTGTGTCGATTTTCCCTGCAAGCTCTTTCTCCCTTTCATTGCCATTTTTGAAATATTCCCGTGCGATAAGCAGACCCTGTATCAGGAAAGCACTCTCCACCAGGTCTCCTCCGTTATCTTTTCTGCTGAAAGGTTTGGTTTTTCCGGTGGGTCCGTCAATCCAGTGTGGCCAGACACCATGGAAACGATCCGCCGTAGCGAGGTAATCGGCAATCTTGTTCAACCGCTCTACTCCCTCGTCACGCTGGATAAATCCCCTCTCAATCCCTGTGATAAGTCCGGCAATGCCGAAGCCGCTGCCGCCAGTGGTCACCACTGCAGCATCGTTCTGCGGGTAGTTGCCATCGAGATGAATCCGCTCCGGTGCCAGTCCCGAGGTGGGTTCGGCACCATCCCACATGTAGTTGAGGTGGGTTTGCTGGATAAAATCGAGAAAAGCATCGTCAGAGACAAAACCGGTCGGGCGATCGCCGTTTTTCTCCTCCTTTGCCGGCTTTTCTTCTTTGTTTTCGTTGCAGGAAATGAACGGCAACAGGAGGAAAATGATGCACAGCAGCCAGATATTTAGTTTCATATATCAGTTTTGTTTTTTTTATGAAGAGGACTGTACCCGGACAATCTTTCACTGCCCGGGTTCACGACCTGTAATCAGTCTGCTGCCATCCGTTCTATCTCTGAGGCAGGCAAAGCTTTGTTGTAGATACGTAGTTCATCAATCAGACTATTGTCGGAGAGGTGACCCCACTCATTGAAGCGAGGTGCCCCTGAACCAATAGATATGATATCACAACCGTTCCAGCTGATGCCTGTGAACTCGGTGACCTGTACTGCCAGGCCATCCATATACAGGGTGGCTTTGTCCGATGCCAGTACCAGGGCAATATGCACCCATCCCGCTGTAGCCGGATCGAGGTCCGCCAGTATTCTGCCATCCACCCAGCTGTCCGCTGTTCCGTTGCCTACATTGGCTTTCACCCGTTGCATGCCACCGGCATTCTCGCGGAAGATGCGTATACCGGCGGTACGGTTGTTCTGAGCGTTAGCCGGGTTGCCTTCATGCGGAGGGCCGATCACCAGGATCCCCGCTCTGTCGGGGCTACCGTTCACCTTGTACCAGAAGGTGAAGGTCATATCACTGCTCAGTGGTGCCGCCATATTGGCCACATCGAAGGTGAGATAACTGTTGCTTGCGCCGGCATAGGCCTTGCCGCTCTTGCCATCAGTAAAGGTGGGGCTGCCCACTACCGCTGCTTCCATCAGGCTCTGGTAATCTTCCAGATCCTCATCGAAAGAGAGATAGAACATCTGTCCGTCGTCGCCGATGGGTGGTGGTGTGGGCTGCTCAGGGAAATCGAATGGGGGATTCTGCCCCAGGTCCTGGAAGCAGGAGGTGAGGAGCAGTGCCGCAGCAATCGCGAGAATATAGGTTATATGTTTCATAATTAATATTTTTTCATTGTTAGTAGTTTGGATTCTGTACCAGCACACCGTTTGATTTATCTATTTCGTTCTGCGGTATTGGCAATAATGCATGTCTCTCCTGATACCCTGTCTTGCCGGCTGCATGCAGCACGTCGCGGGCAATACCCCAACGTGCCAGGTCATAGAATCGGTCGAACTCCATTCCCAATTCTACCCTGCGTTCATGACGGATGGCATCGCGCATCTCTGCCTGGTCGATGGTGGTCACCTTGGGTAACAGTGAGGCATTGCTTCCGCGTGCACGGGCTCTCACCATCTCAAGATACTCCATCGCCTGCCCCGTCTGACCCAGTTCATTGGCTGCCTCTGCAGCCATCAGCACTACGTCGGAATAACGGATGAGCCGGATGTTGTACCAGAACCCGCCCTTGGTATAGGTGGCGCGCAGGCTGGGGTTGGTATAGGCTTTCTTGTTGTAGTACTTGTTAATCACATCGGCGTTGGCGATTGGTTTTTCGTTATAGGGCTGGTTGGCAGGGATTGTAGAAGGGTCTCCGCCTGTTTTAATGAAGTAAAGGAGTGTCTCGTCCTTACGGGGATCGCCTGCTTCAAAAGCTTCAGCCATCATCTCGGTGGGTGTATGCCATCCCCATCCCAGGTTCCATTCGCCGGCACCTCTCACACCCTGCACCTGCGCAAACTGACTGCCGATATCGTTCGAGCCGGGCTGTGAGGCCGTGGCGGTACACTGCAGCTCGAACACCGACTCGCTGCTGTTCTCTCCCGTTTCGCGGAAGATCTGGTTGTAGGGTGTACTCAGGTTGTAGTGACCCGACTGGATCACATCGACCGCTGCGGCGTGCATATTACTCCAGTCGTTACGCATCATATAGCTCCTTGCATGGAGCGCACGTGCGGCACCCCAGGTAACGCGACCGATATATACAGGAGGCCACACCTGTGGCAGGTGCTCCTCTGCTGCAGTCAGGTCGGCATCTATCAGCGCATAGATCTCCGCAGCAGGTGATTTTGGAATATTGGCATCCTCGGCATTCTCAATCCTGAAATCAATTTTCGGCACATCTCCAAAAGCACGCACGAGATTGAAGAAAGCATATGCGCGGAAAAAATGGGCTTCCGATTTGTTGGTTAAATCACCTTCAGAGAGGGTTCCTTTCTCATTCTCTGATTGGGCTATATCATCCAGGATCTTATTTGCCAGGATGATGATCTCATAGTTGCTGGTCCAGTAAGAACCAATCAACCCGTTGGTGGCAATGTATTCAAAATCATCGAACATCTTACCGTGGGCAGCACCATCGGAAGCGGTACTTCCTTTTTCCGCATCTTCCGAACGGAAACTGTGAATGGCCAGGGCTGTGGTTCCTGAAGATATGTGGTAGCCACGCACTCTGGCGTAGAGTGTAAAGACATCTGACTGGTAGGACCCTCCACTGCCTTCATCACCCTCAACCCATTCACCCTGTGGTTTCTGGTCCAGCAAATCGGTACATCCGATTTGTACGATTGAGACCAGAGCAGCGATAATTATCCAAAAATATATTTTCATCTGTTTCATCATTTCCATCGTTTAAAAAGTTAAGTTCACTCCAAAAGTATAAACCATTGGCATGGGATAGGTGCCGCCATCAATTCCGAATGCCAGGGCCGATCCTCCGATCTCAGGTGTATACCCTGTATTGCGTGTCCATGTCTTCAGATTTTGAACATTCGCATAAATACGCAACGATTTCAGGTATACCCTCTGCAGAAAATCGGACTCAAAAGTATATCCCAGTTGGATATTGCGAATTCTGAAGAAACTGCCATCTTCCACGAAGTAATTGGAATTGATGAGGTTGATTGATCTGGAGGGATTCAGTATAGGCTCCCAGTTAGAGGTGCCTTCACCATTCCATCGGTCCATCCTGTTTGTCAGGTAGTTGAGTTGAGCGTAGGTGGGATCGTCCCATGTCCTGTATATCTCATTACCATAGACACCCATCATGTCCACTCCGAGGTCGAAGTTTTTATAGTCCAGATTGACACTGAAACCATAGGTGAAGTCAGGTGTGGGATTGCCAATCATGGTGCGGTCGTCCTGCGTGATCTCACCATCGCCGTTTACATCGGTGAACTTCAGATCTCCGGGAGCAACACCCCCTACGCTATTGGGATAATAGCTCTTCACATCTTCCCTATTCTGATAGACACCGGCCACTTTATATCCAAACAGATGACCTACGGGATAGCCCTCCAGTGAGCGGGATATACCTCCCGCAGCAAAAATGGCATCTTCGGGACCACGTCCCAGAGAGAGCACCTTGTTATCCATAGTGGTGAGGTTGGCAGAGAGAGAGTAGTTCAGCCCATCGCTGCCAATCTGGTCCGCCCAGGAAGCCGATACTTCAACCCCCCTGTTTTGTATCTCACCCAGATTCTCCAGTGCGTTTTTCGCACCTGAGAAGCCGGCAAGCATCACAATGATATCTTTTGTTACTTTGTTGTAATAGACCGGCTCCAGTCGCAACCGGTTGTCGAACATATTCAGTTCGAACCCGGCCTCCCATGCGTAGGTCTTCTCCCACGAGAGATCCTGGGGCAGATACTGGATAGAGTATCCGGTGATGATGTTGTCTCCGAACACGGCACTGCCCGAGCTCTCCAAACGTGGATAGGTAGGATAATTATATCCCCCGGTGTTCTGACTTCCCAGCACACCCCATGAGCCTTTTAGTTTCAGGTAATCGATCAATGACTGATCTTTCATGAACGTCTCTTCTGAAACAACCCAGCCGGCACCGAAGGAGTAGAAGTTATCCCATGTATTGCCTACTGAACGAAATACGGATGCACCGTCGCGACGATAGGAGGCATTGAAAAGATACCTGTTCTGGTAGTTGTAGAGCGCACGTAAAAGATAGGACATGGTGAAACGCTTGTATTGACTACTGCTGTTGGCTGACGATTTAGTCGGGATGGAGGATATCCACCACTTGTCGCTGTCATTGCTTGGGATGGAGAAGATAATATCTTCTATATTCTGACTTCTGGAACCACCCAGTGAAGAATATTCCGTGAAATTGGTGGTTAATCCGCCGGTCAGTGTCAGGTTGTGTTGACCGAATGAGTTGTCGTAGTTCAATATATAATCCCCCTGTGCCACTGTTCTCGTTGATTTTGACTGTGAAAGAGATTCACTTGTGTTGAGATTTTCTGCTCCCGGAATATCGGGATTATAGACCGTGATGATTGGACTCAGCGAACGATTCTCGGCCACAGCATAATCGAGAGAAAAGGTGGTTTTAAAGCTGAAGTGATCCAGGAAATCTATTTCACCATAGACATTCCCAGCTGCACGATTATTGGTCGCGATATTATGATTGGCCCTGGTAATTACATCAATCAGCGGGTTCCATACCTGCGCCCGCTGAAAGTCGGGCAGGGTATGTAATAAATCACCCTGTGCGTTATAGATGGGTGAGATGGGGGCAGCTCTGATCGCGCCGCTCACCCCTTTTGCGTCGGTAGGCTTTGTTCTCGAAGCATTCACCTGGTAACCAAAACGCAGTGCATCGCTGATACTGTATTCACTGCTCAGATTGAGGGTCAGGCGCGCATACTTTTCATTTTTGATGTTACCATCTTCCGATGTATATCCTACACCAAGATAGAAGCGGTTTCTCTCACCGGAGCCGGTGATGCTAACATTGTTGTTCGTGAGGAATGCAGTCTGAAAGATCTCATCCTGCCAGTTGGTATCGGCAGACCAGTTAGTATAGTCAAAACTGCCTAATCCTTGATTGATGCGTTATTCATCATATAACTCCCTGAATTGTGCCGCGTTAGTCATCGGCATCATGTGTGTTACCTCCTTGAAACCCAGTGAGCTGTTGAAGTTCACCACCGTCTGCCCTCTTTTCGCCCGTTTGGTGTTAACGATGATGACACCGTTGGCTCCACGCACGCCAAAGATAGCGAGAGATGAGGGATCTTTTAATATCTCCATCGATTCAATGTCTGAGGGGTTCAGATAGTTGATGTTGTCAGAGAATAACCCGTCTACCACATACAGGGGAGAATAACCGTTGATGGAATTTGTACCCCTTATTCTTACCTCCGGATCTTGTCCGGCACGTCCGGTGTTCACTATCTGTACACCGGCAACCTTACCCTGAACGGATGATATAAGGTTTGTAGTGGGCCTGTTGGCTATTTCATCTGCGTTCAGACTGACGATGGAGCCGGTCAGATCTCTTTTTCTGGCAGATCCATATCCGATCACCACTACCTCATCCAGTGCCTGCACATCCTCCGCCATGACAACACTGACCACTGAGCGTCCATTGAGCGGTTCCTCAATTGTCAGCATCCCGATATAACTGAATACAATAGTGGCGTCCCCGGGTACATTGCTCAATGTGTAATTGCCATCAATATCAGTCACGGTACCGATGGTTGTACCTTTCACCAGTACGGTGACACCTATTGCCGGGTCACCTGTTGCTCCTTCTGTTACCTTACCAGTGACAGTAATTTGCTGTTGCGCAATTAAAATAAAAGAAAACAGCAATAAATTGATAGCTGTTGCAATTTTCAATTTCATGGGTTCATCGTTTTTTAGTTTGAAATAACATTCAAGGCAAAGAAAATGAACCCCACTATCACAAAAAAATAAGATACCTCATTAAAAATACGTTATGTTTTATAACATATTTTCAAAGGATACTTTTCTACTACAGTATACGAAGTTAAATAGCTAAATATTAAGCGGATATAATATTTAAAATAATAAGTGTACAGTAGCCATTTAATAGAATTCTATCATGAAATTAACCAAATTCTCTGATTCAGCCAGGTTCAGTTTCTTGCGTAAACGGTATCTTGCGGCTTCAACTCCACGGGTAGATATATTTAACATAGATGCGATCTCTTTAGAGGAGTAGTTTAATCTGAGAAGTGCACACAGTTTTAAATCAGTAGGGGTAAGGGTGGAGTATCTCTCTTTTAGTTTACGGAAAAAATTCTGATGAATAAGATCGAAATTATACTGGAATAGCGTCCATTCATCCTCATCGGATAAATTTTTACCGATCATTTTCACCAGTTCATTCCCTTCGGATCGATTTATTTTACCTGTAAGAATCTGGTTTTGAATATTGGAGCGTAAATTCCTCAAAAATTCTGAATGGTTGATAATCAGCATGGTGGCACTTGCCAACTCTTTACTCTTAAAGATGAGTTCAGATTCAAGTTTTTCATTTCGCAAAGTGGTAATCTCTTTTTCCTGCCGTTCAAGTTGAGTAAGTCGTCTGTTCTCCTGCTCCATAAAGTGATGGTTTTTCTTGCGTATAATCTTCTGTACATGTCTTTTAACAATCAATCCGCTTAGCAATAGAATGATGATGATATACGACATGATTGCCCACCATGTTTTGTACCATGGGTTTTTTATGCGGAAAGAGAAGCTGACAGCCGAAAGTTCATTTCCGGAATTATCCAGTACGCGGGCTTTCAGGATATACTCATCGGCCGGCAGGTTGTTATAGGAGATGGAAAGGTTCTCATCAGCCGTCACCCATCGGTTATCATATCCATGCAGAAAACACTCCACGCGGAATATTTTTTTTGAGAACTCCGGATGGCTGAACTGAAAAACGATATCGTTATTTTCGTATGCGATAACCCCCCCCTTTTTCGGATCAAGATAGAAGGTGCGGTCATTCTTGCGGTCATAATATTCCACGGAGGAGATCTGCAGATCACCAGCTTCCTGCACAATCTCTTCAGGGAATCTGTATCTGCCTATTCCGCCATTCAGACAAAAATATGATACGCTATCACCCGCTACATAAACGTTTGCTCTTCCCTCGTTGGGAGGGTTGTTCAGGATGCTGTAAGGGATACGGTCCTTCAATCTGTATCTGCTCTGTTTGAATTCAACCAGTGCGTACTCTGAGTTGCGGATAAACCAGAATAGATCATCGTTCACCGGAACGATACGATAGCTGTCGACAAAACCCGGAAGGTCATTGTTCAGCAACTTAAAAGGAACAATTGTCTGTTGAATGTCATCATAGGTGTAAAAGCTGTTGCCATCGGCAAAGACAATGCGTCCCTTGAGCTTCATCACTTTTACCGGGCGCAGTGCAGCGACCTGTGAGGAGTCGAGTGACAGATAGTTTTCTATCTCAGCCACCTGGCTCAGGTCACTCTCCAGTTTCAGGCGATATACTCCTTTGTACATGTGTCCCGCCCATATATTACCTGTATGGTCCACTTCTAGGTTTTTTATCAGGTCGGAGAACCCTTTTATCTGATGGCTGAAAACCCAGTCGCCGAACGAATCCTTTGTGTAAAGATAAATGGCAGTATAGGTTGACTCTAGCAATATATTTTTTCCATTCAGAGTTGTCTCTGTCATATCCATACCACCGGTACGTACACCGGTAATACGCACTTCACTCACTTTCTCAAGAAGGGAAGTGCCAAGGTTGTGTCCCACAAATATCTGTTCTCCGAAATCTTTAATAAACCATGACTGGTTATCGAAACCAGGCAGACGGGAGATTTTCTTCTCATTGTCAGGGTAACTGTAGATACCCTGATTTGTCGCCAGGTAAAGCCTGTTGTTGAATAGAAGAATATCCTCTACCAGGCCAATCTGAATCGCTGTAGGTTCAAAAAAGGAAAAGGGGGAGTTTGGACGGATATTGGAGATGCCATTGTCCAACGCGGCCCAGATGCTGTTGTCCCGGTCATTGTAAAGCGCCAGGACTGTATTGTTGTTCAGTCCGTTAGAACGATTGATATGCCACTGTTCCTCTCCCTTGTTATTGATGGCGAACAAACCGTTGTTCAAGGTGCCAAAAACATATTGTGAACCACCGGAAAAGATTGCTCTATTCACTATAGCCTGCTGGAGATCTGTTTCGATAGCACTCTTCCAGGGAACAAGCGTGTTATTCTTTTCTGAATAAATATAGAGTCCGCTCTTCGGGGTCACCAGCAGATAGTCTTCATTGTAAGGTAAAACAGCCACTACATTGTCACCATTTAATTGTTCCCGTTTAACAACCGGATTGAATTTCTCCCCATCGAAACGGCTGAAGTGGTCGTTGATCAACTGAGCAAACAGATTGTTCCCGGATGGAAAGAAATACAAGACGGCCGGATAGGGCTTATAGGTGGTAACTTTCTCACCGTCATAGATGAAAAACGCAGAAAAGGACTGGAAATATAATTTATTTTCGAAAAGGCATATCTTCCATATCTCATCGTTATGGAATTCATAGCCCTTAACAAGGTCCCTGAGAGATTGATAGATAAGCTGATTGGTCTGATCTCGCTCAAAGTAACCGAACTCTTCAAAAGAACCCACATAAATACGTTCGGAAGTACTGTTGGTATCAATGAAAATGGATTTGACTGAGAGATTGTTGGGAAGTACGTGGTGATACCAGTTGACGCCGTCAAAACTCATCAACCCGTTGTTGTTGCCGATATATACCATCCCGTTACTCCCTTGTGAGATGGCCCAGTTCTGGTTGCCCGATTTGTAATCGCTAGTGGTATAATTATAAACGGGGGGGATAAAAGGAATATCCAGTGCCCAGCCTTTCATTGGGAGAGCAATACAGATTGCGGTAATGAATGCCGCATAAAAATTGTTTCTGGCAATGCGGTTGATCATATATCAGAAATGCATATTTCAGAAGAATGAAACTATCTCTTTTGCAACAGGCCCTCTATTTCATTTTCGTTTAGCACTTTCACGTTCGTGAAAAGAAATTTCTCATCGAGGAAATTTCCATATTGGTTGCATTCAGTGATCGCTGCATTCAAATGCGATTTCACATCCCTGTCGAATGGAAAGAGCATAAGAAATGTGAAATATTGATCCCTCATCTCAAATTGTTCTATCACCACATCTGCTTTCTGCAGTTGGAATAAAAATTCCCGTTCCACAATCTCCTTCTGCAAATCGGTTAGTTTCTGTCTTTTGTTGGTAGTGAAGAGCGCAAAAAAACGCAGTTTCTTGTCGTGCCCTCCCAGACCGGAGGAGATATATACTTGTTGTTGTCCCGACAGATCGGAACTCAGTACGATGCGACTGCTGACCAACGCCATGGAAGACCAGTGAAGCAACTCGGGGTCAGAGGGGCTGCTATGATATGTTTCAATGGAACGATAGGCTCCCACATCGGGTATGGATGCCAGCAAGGTCAGACTTCTTTTTTTCCGTTCGATGGATTCATCGGGCGAAAAGAGAATGGCAACTTCTTCATCGCGGATAAACGGGTTGTTTTCTTTTCTTAATCTGTCGAAATATCTGAAATATTCCATCTGCTCCTCAATCGGAACAAGGTCCTCGAGGATATGGAACGAGTCAATTCCTTGTTCGTTCAGCGTTTCCCGTAATTTAGCCAAAAGATCATCTTGTCCACTCATAAAGACAAAGATAGGTTTTTTTTCGTTGTTTACTCTTTTCTCTCTCGCTAAATATTGTCTGTCTCCCGACTTAATTTTCTTAAATTTCATCAATTTGACACTTAATTCCACAGAATTGTATAAATTCGCACAATCAAATTGAATAACCACCACCGATGAAGATTAAAATAGTCAACAAATCCGGACATCCTCTTCCTGAATATGCCACAGCTTATGCAGCTGGTATGGACCTGCGCGCAAATGTTGATCAACCGGTTGTGTTGAAACCACTGGAACGGTCCCTAGTACCCACAGGTATTTACATTCAGTTACCCGAAGGATACGAAGCACAAATTCGTCCCCGCAGCGGGTTGGCCATCAAACATGGCATCAGTATTGTGAACGCACCCGGAACAATTGACGCCGATTATCGCGGTGAAATACGTGTGATCCTTGTCAACCTGTCGAAGGAAAGCTTCACCATCAATGACGGTGAACGTATCTGTCAAATGGTGATTGCGCAACATGCACATGTACAATGGGAGAGGGTCGACGTCCTCGAGGAGACGGAGCGCGGTACCGGCGGGTTTGGACATACAGGACAAAAATAACAACCATAAGCAAAGAATGCATTATACAATCACGATAAGAATACTGTCTCTCTGTCTCGTTTTGTCTACGCTGATCTCAGGTATATTGCCGGTAGAGGCAGTCGCTCAGCATGAGATCACAGGCGCACAGCTCAGTGATGAATCACGACGTAAATTTGATTATTATTTCTACGAAGCACTGAATGCCAAGGCCCTGGGTAAATATGATGAAGCCCTCGATTTTTTCCGGCACTCCCATGCGCTTGATTCTACCAACGCCAGCGTATTGATAGAACTTGGCACTTTTTATAATGTCCTGCAGGAGAAAAACACCGCACTCGCTTACTTTCAGAAAGCTGTTCATTACGACAAAACCAACTATTACTACAACATGATGCTTGCAGGATTAAGTAAAGAACTTGATCTGAAGCAGGATGTGGTGGATATTTACGAACGGCTGCTAACGCTCTACCCTGATAAACTCGATCTTAATTTTGAATTGGCAAATGCATATGCCGACAACGGAGAACTACAGAAAGCCATCGACGCACTGAACAGGCTGGAGAAAGGAGTTGGGATATCCGAGATGATCACATTGAATAAGTTTCGCCTCTACTCACTGTTGAACAAGAAAGAGAAAGCGTTTGAAGAGATAGAGCAGATCATTGACAAGAACCCGGCCAATCCCAGATATCTTGTGCTGATGGGAGATCTGTACATGGAAGATAATCAGAGTAAAAAAGCACTACGATACTACGAACAGGCAAAGCAAATCGATCCTGATTTTCCGTCACTCATTCTCTCTATGGTCAACTATTACGAAAAGAATAATAATAAACCTGCTGCCAGGGGAGAGTTGCAGAAAGCCATCACCGGCAGTACGCTGGAGGTGGATACCAAACTGCAACTGCTCACGCGTTACCTGGGCATCCTGCAACAAGATAAACAGGATCTGAAGCAGGCCAACTCACTCTTTGAAGAACTCTTTGAACAATATCCCAACAATACGCAGCTCAACATGATCTATGGTAATGTTCTTCTGTTACAAAACGACAAGCAGGGGGCCATGGAGCAGTTCGGGATCTACACCAGAGATAACCCCGGCGATCCTGCCGGATATGAGCAGATATTGCGATTGGCTCTGCCTGATGAGGATCTGGAGAAAGTGAAGGAGGTTACCACGGAAGCATTGAAGCATCTTCCCGGCGAGCCGCAGTTCTACTTTTACCTTGGTGCCGTTAATTACCAGCAGGAGAATTATGAGGAAGCACTCGCAACGTTTGAAGAGGGACTGGAGCATGCCGTGTTCACCAACCCGGCCGTAGAATCTGATTTTCATGCACAGATAGGTGATCTGAACTATTTCCTCGGTAACAAGGAGATTGCATTTAAGAGTTATGAAAAAGCATTAAAGTTGAACCCTCAGAATCTCCCGGTATTAAACAATTACAGTTATTATCTGTCATTGGAGAGAAAGGATCTCGATAAAGCTGAGATGATGAGTGGTATCACCATCAAGGCGGAGCCGATGAATCCTACCTACCTCGATACATACGGGTGGGTTTTGTTCGAACAGGGTTCCTATATCATGGCTAAAATATATATCGAGAAAGCGATTGAATACAGCGAGGAAGAGCCTTCTGCTGAAGTGCTCGAGCATTACGGAGATGTATTATTCAGGACAGGGGACATAGAAAAGGCGCTGGAGCAATGGAGAAAATCCAAGGAGATGGGAAGTGACTCCTCAACGCTGGACGAAAAAATAGACAGAGGCCGGTTATGACAAATTTCACACTGAGCGCACAATGAGAGATAATCACTCTATCTCTGGCAAGTGACATGATAGCTAAAATAGAGTAAACAAGTTTAATAAATAGAGAAGCAATGAACAGCTCGCGTTACAGGAATATTCTGTTTTTCAGTCTTTTGTTTGGCCTGGCATTTACGGCCTGCAAACCCAAACAACAAATTGTTTATTCCACCTCACCCGCAGAAGATAAGGAGCATAATGAGATTTTCAGCGACATTATCACCAGTGAGTTTCCATACAGTACCTTCTCTGCGAAACTGAATATGAACCTCTCTACCGGTTCCAAATCATTGAGCTCAAAGGCGAATATACGTATCGTAAAGGACAACGCACTTCAAATCTCCATCCAGCCGCTCTTCGGGGTGGAGATGTTTCGGCTATTCATTAATCCTGACACGGTGATGTTCCTCGACAGGATGAACAAACGATATGTGATGGAATCAATCGTATCGCTGAAGGATCATTACCCTGTTGGGTTCGATTTTTACACCATGCAATCGATTTTTACCAATTCACTCTTTGTATCGGGGAAAGAGAATGTGGAGGTTGCTGATTTTCGCAAATTTAAATACAGCCGTACTTCTGATCATAACTATTATATATCATCAAAAGATGCTGCGTCGGGTATTGATTATTCCTTCACGGTAAATGGTGATGATCGCATCACTTTTACACATCTCATGCAGTCTGAAAAAAAACAGTCTCTGCAGTGGGGGTATAATAATTTTGCTTTGTTGAATGAGCTCACCTTCCCTCACAAGATGAATGTTACACTTACATCCTCTTCGAGAAAGATTGATGCTGAACTGCTCTTCTCAGATGTGAGTACGAATGACCCCATCCAGTTAACGATGCATGTGCCAAATGGATACACCAGGACAACCGTCGATGAAATAATGAAAATTTTCTCTTCAAAGAAATGAAAAAAATTGTTCTCATATCTCTTTTATTATCTTCTGCCTTTCTGCTGTTTTCTCAGACCCGACAGATTGAAAGTTTACAGCAACAGCAGCAGGTACTGCAGGAAGAGATAAAAAACACAAACAGGCTCTATCTTGATGTAAAAAAGCAGACCACTACAATCCTGGACCGGATCAATCTTATCAACAAGCAGATTTCTTCCAGAAAAGAGCTGATCTCCGTACAGAGGCAGGAGATAGATGTGTTGCACAAAGAAGAGACACGTCTGGAGGGTGAGATAGCGAGGCTCAACAACGCGCTGAAAAGCAAGCAAGAGAAATATGCCAATGCGATACAGGGGATGTTGAAGCATAATTTCAGCCAGAATAAGCTGCTTTTTGTCCTCTCGGGAAAATCGCCCGGCGAGTCGCTGAGAAGAATGCAATATCTGAGAGATTATTCCAAGTGGCAGAAGTCGCAGGCGGATGAGATCAAGAAGCAGAACA
Source organism: Bacteroidales bacterium (assembly GCA_012727735.1). Classification (GTDB taxonomy): domain Bacteria; phylum Bacteroidota; class Bacteroidia; order Bacteroidales; family Dysgonomonadaceae; genus Proteiniphilum. Next base: position 18,905 of record JAAYGM010000295.1, read on the forward strand.
ACGAGATCAGCGACAGGAGGGAGGCGCTGGTCAGTGCGAAGACAGAAAAGGAGAAAGCATTGTCCACCCTGGAGAGTGAGCAGAAGAGGTTGCAGGATGAAGAAAAAAAGCGTCAATCAGAAATAACGGAGGCGCGCGGGAAGCAAGATCAATTACAGAAAACGCTTCAGGATAAACAACGCCGGGTAAACCAGCTGAACGCTCAGATAGAAAAGCTGATTGCTGAAGAGGTAGCACGGCAGGAAAGGGAGGCAGAAGCCCGAAGGCGTGCCGAGGAGGCAGAGCGGAGACGTAAAGCGGAAGATGAAACAGCAAAAGCGGCAAAAGCCCGCCGTGAACCTGAAAGCAGCAAGAAGACCGAAGAAGCCGAAGAAGCATCAGCCAGGAAAGAGGAGTCTGCACCTCGACCTTCCACCGGTCCAAAGATTGAGTCCGGCAGCGGATCACAGGGTGAAACATTCAATCTGTCGAAGAATTTTGTGGCAAACAGAGGAAAATTACCACTGCCTGTCACAGGAACAGCTTCCATCGTAGGCCACTTCGGAGCGAAGAAACACAGTGAATGGAACGTTACAACCAACAGCAACGGTATCGATATTCAGGCGCAGAAAGGCGCCGACATTCGTAGCGTCTTTGATGGTGAAGTATCGAAAGTGTTCTCTTTCCCGGGGTCGAACACCTGTGTTATTGTACGTCATGGCGATTATTACACCTTCTATGCCAATATTTATGATCTGTTTGTGAAGCAGGGTGATAAGGTGAAAACCGGACAGTCATTGGGACGGATTTATACCGATTCCGATACCGGCATTTCCACCATGCATTTTCAGCTATGGCAGAAAACATCGAAGCTAAATCCTGCGCCGTGGCTCAGCAAGTAGATTGATATAAATAAATCCATAACACATGTCATTAAAATTTCGTCTTATCGTCATGAACTTCCTCCAGTTTGCTGTTTGGGGGGCTTATCTTACATCTATGTCTCGTTATCTGGGTCCCGCCGGCCTGGGAGCACATATAGGGATATTTTACTCAGTACAGGGAATCGTCTCTATTGTCATGCCTGCCATCATGGGGATTATTGCAGACCGGTGGGTTCCTGCACAGAAGCTGCTCGGCGTCTGTCATCTGCTGGCTGCCCTCTTCATGCTGTCGGCAGGGTTATATGGTCTGAATGCCGGAGCGGAAGTCTCCTTCCCTGTCCTTTTTACCCTCTACACATTGAGCGTTGCTTTTTATATGCCCACGCTGGCGCTCTCCAACTCCGTTGCCTATAGTATTCTCGAAAGAGGAGGGATGGATACGGTTAGAACATTTCCTCCCATACGTGTATTTGGTACCGTCGGATTCATTTTTACCATGTGGTTTGTGGATATTGTCGGTTATCAAACCACATCCATGCAGTTTGTTGTAAGCGCGGTTATTGGTCTTGTATTGGGCGCTTATGCTTTTACCCTTCCCAATTGTCCGATAAGTACAGACACAAAAGACAAAACACTCTTTCAGGCGTTAGGGCTCGATGCGTTCAGGTTATTCAGGCAGCGTAAGATGGCTCTGTTTTTTATCTTCTCCATGCTGCTGGGTGTTTCCTTGCAGATTACCAATGGATTTGCCAACCCGTTTATAGCCAGTTTTGAGTCACTGCCTGAGTTCGCCAACACATTCGGCGTGCAGCATTCAAACATACTTATCTCACTCTCACAGATCTCAGAAGCACTCTGTATCCTGTTGATCTCCTTCTTCCTGAGACGATACGGCATCAAGAAAGTGATGCTCATCGCCATGTTTGCCTGGGTATTGCGTTTCGGATTCTTTGGGCTGGGTAACCCGGGTAACGGAGTCTGGTTGCTGGTACTCTCTATGCTGGTATATGGTGTGGCTTTCGATTTCTTCAACGTCTCGGGTTCATTGTTTGTGGATAAGGAGACGCCTCACACCATTCGTGCCAGCGCTCAGGGGATGTTCATGCTGATGACCAACGGTGTGGGTGCTACTATCGGCACGCTGGGGGCACAGTGGGTAGTCAACCGGTTTACCTCATGGCAGGATCTGATCGTGAATGGTCAGATGAAATCGCTTATGGTGGGCGACTGGCAGTCAGTATGGTTCATCTTTGCCGGATACGCTATGTTGGTTGCACTGCTTTTCGGCATACTATTCAGATATAAACATGAACGCACATATTGAATTTTTGATTCTCTTTATTGGCTTTCATTAAGCTTTTAATCACAAGGGGGAGATGGATTTCGGTAAATATTTTTATTCTGTTTTTGGAATAAACAAATAATTATAAGTAATATGTGAAGATTGGACAGGCATAAAGATGACTCAATGATGAGATTTTTCCGTTTTATCTTACTATTTCCTTTTTTACTCTCCTGTTACCTTTCGCTCTGGGGCCAGTCGTCTTATCTTTTTAAACAGCTGGAGGTCCGTAACGGACTTTCTCATAACCAAATTAATCATATTTTCAAGGACAGTAGAGGTTTTATGTGGTTCTCCACAGCATCGGGATTAAACAGGTACGACGGATACAAATTTAAAGTGTTTTTTCATAACCCGAATGACGACTATTCTTTACCGGATAATTTGGTTATGAATGTCCAGGAAGATATAAGTGGAAGGCTTTGGATCCATACAGCGAACGGATACGCAGTATACAATACAGGCAAAGAAAAGTTCGAGAAAAGTCAGGTTCTGTTGTATGAAATGGGTATAACTTATCCAGTCGATTTCATTTTTATCGACAATGATAAAAATGTGTGGAGTTACACCAATTCATCCGGATTTCATATGTATCAACAGGATATGGGTAAATTGCTTTTCTTCCCTCAAAACGGAGAGGCAGGACAGTTAAGTGAAGGAATTATTACTGACATCAAAGAATCGGATAGCAATTATATTTTTGTTTTTCAATCGGGACTTATTCAATACATGGATAAAAAAGTTTTCCAGGTCATTTACAGTGATAATTATATTCTGAATCAACAGAAGGCCAATATCCGGAAATACCAGCTGTTCGTTGATTCAGACAATGACCTGTGGATCTATTCCGACAATCCGCTGGGAACCTGGTTTTACGATTCCCGACGAGAAGAATGGAAGTGTGCGGGATCCAAAAAAAGTGATTTCCCGTATTTATTGTCAAGTGACATGATTCAGGATATCATACAGGATCCTGCTGGACTCATATGGATGGCAACCGACCATGGCGGTATCGATATTATCGATAAGAAAACAGACAAGCTGATCAATTTGCGAAATCAGCCTTACGATGAACGAAGCATTGCGCACAACAGCATCAATTGTATTTATGCCGACAAGGAAGATATGATATGGATAGGCACCTATAAAAACGGGTTGTCCTACTTCAGTGAGAGTATTTACAAATTTGGCATTGATCATTTACATTATTTCAACAAGATTGATAATTTTAAACCCGATGTGAATTCCATCATTAAAGATAAGGACGATAACATCTGGATCGGCTCCAATGGAAGCGGATTGGTACATCTGAATACAAAGGCCGGATTACATCATCTTTACAGTCATGACTCCTCCGATAATTTCTCTTTAACCAGCGATGTGATCGTCAGCCTCTGTGTCGCCAAAAACGGAAAAATATGGATCGGTACTTACATGTCGGGGATGGATTGTTTCGACGGAAAAAAGTTTGTCCACTATCGCCATGATCCAAACAACCCGAACAGCCTTGCCAACGACAATGTCTGGTCAATCGTGGAAGACAGCTCGGGCATGATATGGATTGGTACATTGGGAAGTGGTTTGCAAAAATATAATCCCGAAAACGGACAATTTACCACCTTCAATAACCGCACAAAAAAACAACTTTCCTCGGAGTTCATTTCATCGATCTACCTGGGCAAAAACAATCGGTTGATCCTTGGAACCGCCATTGGAATAACGATTTTCAATATTGAAACCGAACAATTTGAGATCATACTCGCCAACCGGAAAGGAGACCAGTCTTTCACCAATCTGAACGTGAACCAGGTCTATGAAGATAGCCGCGGGCTCATATGGATAGGTACCCGAAACGGATTGAATATATGGGATCCAGAACAGGATATGATTACCCAATTATACCAAAGTGACGGTCTGGCCGATAATGTCGTATCCGGTATCATCGAAGATAATCAGCACAACATGTGGATCACCACATCCAATGGGGTGTCGAATGTCATGATCCAACCCCATACAATAACCGGCGATTATGTATATTCATTTGTAAATTATCGGGAGGAAGAGGGCCTGCAGAGCCATGAGTTTAATTTGCGGTCAATCTTCAAATCACCGGATGGTGAGATTCTGCTTGGTGGTACAAGGGGGTTCAACTTTTTTAATCCGGAGAACATCCGGTACAACACATCCCAACCCAAAGTTGTTTTTACCGGACTCACGCTGTTCAACGAAGAGGTTGTGGTGGGAGAAGAATATCAGGGAAACAGAATCCTCTCATCTGAGTTGAATCGGGTAAAGGAGGTCACCTTTAAATACAGGCAAAATGTTTTTTCTGTTGATTTTTCTGCCATGAATGATGTGCTTCCCGAAAAAACCACTTATGCCTATATGCTCGAAGGATTTAATACGGATTGGTTAATCACTGACCCGGGTGTCCACAGTGTCACATACACCAATCTTGCTCCGGGTAACTATACACTCAGCGTAAAGGCAGCAAACAGCGACGGATTCTGGAGTGATGAGTCAACTGTTCTGCACATTCACATAAAACCACCATTCTGGCTCTCTCCCCTTGCCTATATCTTCTATGCACTTCTTTTGATATCGATCCTGTTATTCGCACGATACACCATCATACGAAACGAACAGCAGAAGTTTAAAATGAAACAGATAGAACTGGAAGCACAACGAAAACATGAAATAGATGACATGAAACTTCGTTTTTTCACCAATGTCAGTCATGATCTGCGCACACCGCTTACATTGATCCTGTCACCACTGGAGAATCTAATGAAGTTGGTTACCGATGGTCATCAAAAACTTCAACTCTCCCTGATCCACAAAAATGCCATTCACCTGTTGAATATGGTGAACCAATTACTCGATTTCAGAAAAAGCGATGTGAATGAACACGCCTTGAATTTATCCTATGGCAACGTCATCGTATTCCTTAAGAAATCCTGTCATCAACTTACCGAATATGCAGAAAAAAAGAATATCCGATTGACCTTTTTCTCCTCACTGAATGAATTGAGCATGGTATTCGATGAGGACAAGATGGGGAAAATAATGATGAATCTTCTCTCCAATGCCATCAAATTTACCGAAAAGAACGGAGCTGTGGATGTAATTGTCAAGCTTTTGCCTAAAAGCAGCGACAGCGATACGGAACAGTTAGAGATCAGGGTAATTGACACCGGTATAGGGATAAAAGACGAAGAGAAAACACGTATTTTCGAACGTTTTTACCAGGGGAAAATAAAAAATGAAGGTTTTCCCGGAAGCGGTATCGGACTCCACATCGTAAAAGAATTTGTAGCTCTTTGTAAAGGCTCCGTTCAGGTATATGACAACGTTCCCAAAGGGAGCCTTTTCGTGCTTCATTTCCCGGTGGACAGACTGAAATATATTGTGTCACAACCGGATACGACTGAAAATGAACTGACAGGTGATGGGGGTGAGAGTGAAAACATCGTAGAAAAAGAGGAAACTCTGCAAAGAAATGAGACCCGTCTATTATTGGTAGACGATAACGATGATTTCCGTTATTTCATGAGAGATATGCTGAAAAATGATTTTTTACTGCTCGATGCTTCGAACGGAAAAGAAGCCTGGGAAAAAATTCTTGCATTTTTTCCCGACATCATTATCAGCGATGTGATGATGCCTGAGATGGATGGGTACGAACTGTGTGAAAAAGTGAAAAACGACCTGCGCACATCGCATATTCCCCTTATCCTGCTTACGGCACATACCGCTCAGGAACAGGAACTTCACGGTCTTGAAACGGGAGCTGATGATTACATTACCAAACCGTTTAATTTCGATATCCTTTTGCTTCGGATTCATAATATGCTGGAATTAAGATCTTACCGTCAGGAAAGATTTAAGAAACAGATGAATATTCAACCTGCGGAGATAACCATTACACCATTGGATGAGAAGTTAATTCAGAATGCCATAAAACTGGTGGAAGAATATATCTCCGACAGTGAATTCTCTGTGGAACGGTTAAGCAAAGAGTTAGGGATCAGCCGGGTACATTTGTATAAAAAAATGATCTCAATAACAGGCAAAAGCCCGATTGAGTTTATCCGCATTATCCGACTCAAGCGGGCGGCCCAGTTGTTACGTGAAAGCCAGCTGCAGATCTCTGAAATAGCGTATCAGGTAGGTTTTAATAATCCAAAAAGTTTCAGTAAATATTTTAAGGAGGAGTTTGATATTTTACCCTCTCAATACCAGAATAACCCATCCTTGTATCCTGGGAATATACCCGACAACAAAGCCGGGACGACCCTGTGAACATTTAACATCCCTTACAGAAACAAAATGACCCCTTGGGTTATCAAAATCGGTAGAATGCGCTAACATAGTGACAATGCCGAACCCTGAATTATGATTAATTTTACAAAAAAATAATTATAATACATGGAACGCATTTTTTGTATAGCACTGGGAATCCTTCTGTTTGTCTCCTGTACATCAACCGGCTTTGAAAAGACAGAAAACGGAGTTATTGTCCGGTTGAAACAGGAAAATAATTCGGGTGTAAGCACCATCCGGTTAAATGTGGTCAATGAGAAGATTATTCATGTCTCGGCCACAAAACAGAGAAATTTCTCGAATGAGGAAAGCCTGATCATCAAGCCCGGATTAACATTGTCCGACAAGTTCAGTGTGGAAGAGAAAGAGGAGATGATCATACTTTCTACCGATTCCCTGGATGTAACCATTCACAGAACTACAGGCGAAATAGCTTTCCTGAATAAGAAAGGGGAAACAATACTCCGCGAAAACAAGGGTGGCGGAAAAACAATTACACCCATAGAAGTAGAGGGAACCAAAGGCTATACGGTGCACCAGGTGTTCGAGTCACCAGATGACGAAGCCTTTTATGGTTTGGGTCAGCATCAGGCCGATGATTTTAATTACAAGGGAAAAAATGAGTCGCTGTTCCAGTACAATACCAAAGTATCCGTACCTTTTGTTATATCTAATAAAAATTATGGCATCGTATGGGATAATTATTCGCTGAGTAAATTTGGCGATGTGCGTGATTATACCAATCTCGATCAATTCAGGCTTTATGGCAGTGACGGAGCAGAAGGAGGACTCACTGCTGTATATTCGGTAAATAACGATTCTTCAAAAACAATAGTCCGCAACGAGAGCAAACTCGATTATCAGTTCATACCCTTACTGAAAAATTTCCCCGAGGATTTTGACCTGAATCACGCAAACGTAATATGGAGTGGTGAGATAGAAGCTCCCGAAAGCGGATTGTACCGTTTCTTCCTCCATTATGCCGGTTATACCAAGGTATATCTTAACAATGAACCGGTAGTGGAAGAGCGTTGGCGTACTGCATGGAACCCCAATAGCTACAAGTTTGAATATCACTTCCGGGAAGGTGAAAGAGTACCCCTACGCATAGAGTGGAAGCCCGATGGGGATGTCTCTTATATCGCGTTGAAAGCATTAAGCCCTGTTTCAGAGAAGGATCAGAACAAACTCTCACTCTGGAGTGAGATGGGTAATGGCATCGATTACTATTTTGTTGCTGGCAACAACATGGACGATGTGATCAGCGGTTACAGAACTCTAACCGGGAAATCACAGATTATGCCTAAATGGGCCATGGGGTTCTGGCAAAGTCGTGAACGATATAAAACACAGGATGAAATAGTGGAAACCCTTGCTGAATTCAGAAAAAGAGAGATACCCATCGATAATATTGTACAGGACTGGAGTTATTGGCCGGAACAGGAATGGGGCAGTCACAAGTTCGACAAGGAACGATTCCCTGACCCGAAAGGGATGGTCGACCAGATACACGACATGAATGCCCGGATCATGATCTCCGTATGGCCCAAATTTTATCTGAATACCGATCATTACAAGGAGTTCGACAAAAACGGATGGATGTATCAACACGCGGTGAAAGACAGTATCCGTGACTGGATCGGACAGGGTTATATTGGTTCTTTTTATGATGCCTACGCCGAAGGTGCTCGCGATCTTTTCTGGAAACAGCTCGATGAAAACTTATATTCCCTCGGTGTGGATGCCTGGTGGATGGATGCTTCCGAACCCAATATACAGGATAATACCGACATCAATTACCGTAAAAAACTGTCTGGCCCCACAGCTCTCGGCCCTTCCACAAAATACTTCAATGCCTATTCGCTGGTCAATGCAGAGGCTATTTATGAGGGTCAGAGGAGTGTCAACCCCGATGACCGTGTATTCCTGCTGACACGATCAGGCTTTACCGCTATCCAGCGCTATTCCACAGCGGTTTGGAGTGGTGATATCGGTACGCGATGGGAAGATATGAAGGCTCAGATCTCCGCCGGCCTCAACTTTGCATTGTCAGGGATCCCCTACTGGACAATGGATATCGGCGGATTTTGCGTGGAAAAAAGATACGAGCAGGCTCAATATTACTATCAGGCTACCGGAATTGAAAATGAGGACCTGAAAGAATGGCGCGAGTTAAACAGCCGCTGGTCACAGTTTGGCGCCTTTGTCCCGCTGTTCCGTTCCCACGGACAGTTTCCCTACAGAGAGATCTTTCACATCGCACCGGAAGGTCATCCTGCATATCAATCTATGCTCTACTATAATAAACTCCGTTATCGTTTGATGCCCTATATCTATTCGATGGCCGGGATGACCTATTTCAACGACTACACCATCATGCGTGCCCTGGTAATGGATTTTGGCAAAGACCCGGAAGTAAATGATATCGGCGACCAGTATATGTTTGGGAGTTCACTGATGGTTTGTCCTGTATACCAATACCAGGCGACAAACCGCGAGGTTTATTTCCCTGCCACCACCGGTTGGTATGATTTCTATACCGGAGCATTCATTGAGGGGGGACAAAAACAACTGGTAGATGCTCCCTATAGTCGTATGCCACTTTTCGTGAAAGAAGGGGCTATTATCCCCTTTGGACCGGAAATTCAGTATACCGACGAGAAAAAACCCGAACAGATTACATTGTATCTGTTTGCCGGCAAAAACGGCACTTACACGCTCTACGAAGACGAAGGGGTGAACTACAATTACGAAAAGGGAGCTTATGCTACCATCGGCTTCCAGTACGACGATGCAACCCATACTCTCGAAATCGGTGAGAGACAGGGATCGTTCAATGGTATGTTGCAGGAACGTACCTTTAATATTGTTTGGGTGGATAAAAACAGACCGCAGGGTGTAAACCCCGATGCAAAAGGTATGGAAGTCTTTTACACGGGTAAAGCACAAAAGATAAATATTGGAAAATGAAAAACAGCGTGGCCATATTAATGCTGCTTGGTATTGTTCTTATTGGCTTTAATGCTTGTCGGGATAATAACCGGAGACCTCGTGAATCAGAGATTTTCAATAGTGGATGGCTTTTTTCCGTGGGTGATACACCCGAAGCAAGTAACACGCTCTTCAATGATAGTGGTTGGAGAGAGTTGGAGCTGCCCCACGATTGGGCCATTGAAGGCGATTTCAGTGAGGCTCACCCTTCAGGTAGCGGTGGAGGAGCCCTGCCCGGAGGAGTTGGGTGGTATCGGAAAACCTTTTCACTGGATGAATCCCATGAAGGGAAAAAGATATTCATCGATTTCGATGGGGTTTACATGGATTCCGATGTATGGATCAATGGCATACATCTCGGACACCGCCCCTACGGCTACATATCGTTTCGGTATGACCTCACTTCCCATTTGAAGTTTGATGCGGAAAATGTAATATCGGTGAGGGTAGATAACAGCGAACAACCCAATTCGCGCTGGTATTCGGGCTGTGGAATATACAGGAATGTATGGCTCACTAGTGTCTACCCTGTATATGTAGATTTGTGGGGAGTATATGTAACCACACCGGAAGTCACCGAAGAAAGCGCGCTGGTAAATGTAAAGACGACGGTAAAAAATGAGACACCCCGGGAGGTGAACATTAAAACCGAAACATCCATCGTGGATGCATCAGGGAAAAAGATCGCTTTCGTATCAGTCTCACGGAAACAGGCTGCCGGCACTTCTCTGGAGACCGGCCAGGACATCACTGTACAACAACCAAAATTGTGGAGCGTTGAAGAACCTTATCTATATGAGATCGTCACACGGATATTCGTAGATGAAAAACAGACCGATGAATATGTGACTTCGCTCGGAATTCGCTCTTTCTCGTTCGATGCGGAAAAAGGATTCTTCCTCAACGGTGAGCCGACGAAAATAAAGGGCGTCTGCATGCACCACGACCTGGGTTGTCTCGGCGCAGCAGTCAACACCAGGGCCATTCAACGGCAACTCGAGATATTGAAGGAGATGGGTGTAAACGGAATCCGTACAGCCCATAATCCCCCGGCCCCGGAGCTGCTTCAGTTGTGTGACCAGATGGGGTTCATCGTCATGAATGAAACGTTCGACATGTGGCGTAAGCGGAAAACTACCTATGACTACTCCCGTTATTTTAATGAGTGGCACGAACGGGATTTGACAGATCATATCCTCCGCGACCGCAATCATCCTTCGGTTTTTATGTGGAGTATCGGAAACGAAGTGCTTGAACAGTGGACCCATGCCGATGCTGATACACTCGATCTCCGGCAGGCCAATCTGCTGCTGAACCTCAACCGTGACGAACCATCACTCGACGAAATGAACACGGAGGAGTTGAGTGTGAATGCACTGTTGACGGAAAAACTGGCCAACATCGTAAAAAGATTGGATCCTACCCGACCAGTGACTGCCGGCAACAACGAAACAAATCCGGCCAATCATCTCTTTACATCGGGTGCGCTCGATCTGATCGGATTTAATTATCATGGAAATGATTACCCGAACGTGCCCGCCAACTTCCCCGGAAAACCATTTATTGCCACAGAGACCACCTCGGCATTAATGACCCGTGGCTATTACCGGATGCCGGGTGATTCCATGTATATCTGGCCCGTGCGATGGGATATCCCGTTTACCGATCCCTCCTATGCCTGTTCTTCCTACGATAATTGTCACACTCCCTGGGGATGTACACACGAGCAGGCATGGAACGACGTGAAAAATTCCGATTTTATCAGCGGGATGTATATCTGGACAGGATTCGACTATCTAGGCGAGCCAACGCCTTTCTGGTTCCCTGCACGGAGTTCCTATTTCGGTATTGTAGATCTGGCCGGTTTCCCGAAAGATGTCTATTACATGTATCAATCGGAATGGACCGACAAAGATGTGCTACATCTCTTTCCCCACTGGAACTGGAAGCAGGGTGAAATCGTCGATCTGTGGGCCTACTATAACAATGCCGATGAGGTGGAACTATTCCTGAATGATGTCTCGCAGGGCATCAGAAGAAAAGAAGGTGATCAGCATCACGTTTATTGGCGACTGCCTTTCGAACCTGGCAGGGTCAAAGTGATCTCCAGGAAAAACGGTAAAGAGGTTTTATCGAAAGAGATACAGACAGCCGGTGAGCCGGCACGGGTTCGTTTGACACCCGACCGGCGCGTGATCAGTGCCGACGAACAAGATCTGAGTTTTGTGACCGTGGAAGTGTTGGATGCAGCGGGCACTGTTTGCCCCACTGCTGAAAACCTGATTCGTTTCAACGTGTCGGGTAATGGCACTATCGTGGGGGTAGACAATGGCAACCCAACCAGTCTGGAGCGCTTTAAGGCATCCGAACGGAAAGCATTTTATGGTAAATGTCTGGTTGTGGTGAAAGGTGAGAATAAGAGTGGCGTAATCCATCTGACGGCGGAGTCGGATGGATTGTTGAAAGAGGCGATTGAGATACAGGTAACGAAGTAGAGCCTGTAGACAACCGCACCGCAATTTAATACATATGTTTTTTAATTGATTCGCTCGATCTGATAGACAGGCGACTAATACATTGAATGTTAAACTAATAATTGTGTAGGTATGATAAACATGAATCTTAAACGAAGTATAAATAGTGGTTATTTATACTGTTTCCTAATCGGGATGTCACTGATCCTCTTGCCACCGGTGACACTCCATGCAGAGTCTTTGCAAGTGAATACCGTCAGTGGGACCGTGGTCTCGGCAACCGATGATGAGCCACTCATCGGTGTGACCGTATTTGTAAAAGGTACTTCCAACGGTACGGTGACAGATATTGACGGACACTTTGTCATTCAGGCAAATCAGGGGCAGACGCTTGTCTTCTCCTATGTTGGGTTTGTGACACAGGAGGTGATCATAAGTGGCAATCTGATCAATGTAAGCTTGGCGGAAGACACCGAAGTGCTTGAGGAGCTGGTGGTGATTGGCTACGGTGTGCAAGCCAAGAAGCTATCTACCGGAGCCACCGTACAGGTGAAAGGCGATGAGCTGGCCAGGATGAATACCATCAGCCCCTTGCAGGCTCTCCAGGGCAAAACGCCCGGGGTAAACATCACCTCTACCTCCGGACAACCGGGCTCCGATATGAAAGTGGTGATACGCGGTCTGGGTACCATCGGGAACTCCAGTCCGCTCTACCTGATCGACGGGATAGGGGGCGACATATCCTCGTTGAACCCCTCCGACATCGAGAGCATCGATGTACTCAAAGATGCCGCCTCGGCCGCTATCTATGGAGCACAGGCTGCCAACGGAGTGGTGCTGATCACCACCAAAAGCGGCAGGGAAGGAAAAGCAGAGGTGAATTTCGATGCTTACTACGGTGTGCAGAATGTGGCCCGCAAGGCCGATATGCTGAATGCAACCCAGTATATGACCATCATGGATGAGCAGAGCCTGAACAGCGGCAACGCAGCATACAACTGGGAGGGTTTTCAATCGATATATGATGCCAATGGCCGGGTGTATGATACCGACTGGGTGGACACGATGTTTAAAAACAATGCGGTCACCGAGAGTTATGCACTGGGTGTGACCGGCGGATCAACTGCTTCCACCTACGCCCTCTCATTGGGTTACATGAGTCAGGAGGGGGTAGTGGGAGGTGCCGATGTGTCTGCCTACGAGCGGTATAATTTCCGCATCAACTCGGAACATAAATTATTTAACGGCTTCATGAAGATCGGCGAACAGGTGAGCTTCATCTACCGCACAAACAATGGCATCAGCGTAGGCAATCAGTACAACAACTCGTTGAGAGGTGCTTTTGGTGTATCACCGTTGGCACCGGTCTATAGTGACAATAACTCCTATGATTCGCCTTACAACGATACAAGCAACAGCGACTGGTATAATGGTGAAGGGAACCCCTACGGTCTTATGATGACCAACACCAACAACGAGAACAAAGCCGCAACATTTAACGGTAACATCTATGCTGAGATAGAACCGATGAAGGGGTTGAAATTTCGCACACTGTTCGGTACCGTATACAATACGAGTGAGTACCGTAGCTTCACACCGCTGTATCATTTCAGTATCTATAGCTACAACGATACCCGTACCAATGTATCACAAAATATGAATCACGGGCTCGGTATGACCTGGACAAATACCGCTACCTACGACTGGTCGGTGAACGATCATGCATTCAACGCGTTGCTTGGTATGGAAGCCTATCGCTACCAGGGTACTTATCTTGGAGCGGGCAACGGCATATTGAAAGAGGGCTTCGACACCTGGAAGTATGCCTATGTCAACAACGGAACCGCCTCTTCCAGTACCGATGGACTGAGCGCATCGGGAAGCCCGCATGATGATGCACGCAGCATCTCCTACTTCGGTCGTTTAGGATGGAACCTGAAGGAGACCTATATGGTCAATGCCACCCTGCGTGCCGACGGCTCCTCCCGCTTTGCCAAAGGCAACCGGTTCGGCTACTTCCCCTCTCTTTCTGCCGGATGGACACTCACTAATGAGGCTTTCATGGAGGATGCTCCGGCATGGATCAATTTCGTGAAGTTGCGTGCCAGCTGGGGGCAGGTGGGAAACCAGAATATTGCCAACTATCAGTATCTGGCTCCGATGAAAAACAGCAATACACACTATTTGTTTGGTAATGGTGGTTATAGCGATGCGGATGCTGCCCAGCAGCTGGCTACGAACTGGGGTGCCTATCCCAACCGCCTGGCCAACGAGAAGGTAACCTGGGAGACCTCTGAACAGTCAAACATCGGTCTGGATGCCTATCTGTTCCGTACCCGTCTGGGGGTGAATATCGATTTCTATCAGAAAGATACCAAAGACTGGCTGGTGCAGGCGCCTATTCTGGCGACCGTGGGTGCAGGTGCTCCTTTTATCAACGGAGGAAGTGTGAAGAACAGCGGTGTGGAGGTGGCATTGAACTGGAACGACCAGCTGAATAGCGACTTCAGTTATAACATCGGAATAAACGGTGCCTACAATACCAATGAAGTAGGTGAGATCCCTACCGAAGATGGGATCATTCACGGACAAACCAACCAGTTGTATGACAATACACCCGAGTTTTATCGTGCGGAGAATGGCATGCCCATCGGGTACTTCTGGGGATACAAGTCAGATGGTCTTTTTCAGAATGAACAGGAGATCACCAACTGGATCGCAGCCGGTAATGGTGTGCTACAGAATGATGTGAAACCCGGAGATGTGAGATACATAGACGTGAATCAGGATGGTGTGATCGACGATAACGACAAGGTGAATCTGGGTAATGGCATGCCCGACTTTACATACGGTTTCAACCTCGGGCTCGGATACAAAGGTTTCGACTTTTCTGTTCAGGCGAGTGGCGCTGCCGGACAGCAGATCGTGCAGTCGTACAGGAACTACACCAACAAGTATGCCAACTATACCACCGCCATCCTTGGCCGCTGGACCGGTGAAGGTACCAGCAACAGGATACCCCGTGTGACTGAACAGAACATCAACTGGCAGTTCTCCGATCTTTTCATTCAGGATGGCGATTATCTGCGCATCACCAACATCACGCTGGGTTACGACTTCTCCCGCTTTGTGAAACCAAAGTTCATCAGTCAGGCGCGCATCTATGCACAGGTACAAAATGCCTTTACCTTTACCAGGTATGAAGGGATGGACCCGGAAATCGGTTACGGTACCGATGGTTGGGTGACGGGCATCGATGTAGGTTACTACCCTCGTCCCCGAACAGTTCTTTTCGGTGTCAATCTTACATTCTAACTCACAAATGCACAAATTATGAACAAGATAAAATCAAATATAATAGCAGTAGTGCTTCTTACACTGATGATGGGGATGATCTCCTGCTCTGAAAGCTTTCTGGATGTCGAGTCCAAGACGGAGTCCACTACCGGTACTTCCTATAAGAACGAAAAAGATGTCTGGCGTGCACTGATCGGTTGTTACGACGGATGGCGTCAAACCTCTTCCGCCATGCAGATAGGCTTCTATCAGGGTGCCGAAATCATGAGTTACGAGTGTTTCGGTGGAACCGGGAATGCCGACGGACGCGGATTTCAGGCCATCGACCGTTTCGACCTCTCTCAATCGCCGGCCGACCTGAATATGTATGAGAACGACTGGAAAAACTATTACGCTGCAGTGTATCGCTGCAATGAATTGATCTCCCGTGAAGAAGAGATCAGCTGGAACGAAACAAACAGCCTGAAGGAGACCTATATGGGTGAGTGTCGTGCCATCCGCGCCCTGCTCTATTTCGATATGGTACGTCTTTGGGGTAACATCCCGCTATTCGATGAGCCGGTGAATGAAAACAGGCCACAGGTCGATCCTGCAGAGGTATTCGCATTGATCTTTGAAGATCTGAAATATGCCATGGAAAACATCCCCGCCGATGCTTACCCTAAAGCAAACGCGGCAGCCAACGATGGTCACATCACCCGCTATGCCGCGGCTGCACTGTTTGCTCGCGCCTATCTTTTTTATACGGGTTATTATGGCAGCGAACCGGCGGGTGCTACCAAAGCGGAAGCCCTGGCTGCACTTGAGGAGATCATCTCTTCGAACGAATACAGCCTTGTGAGCGAATTCAAAAACCTGTGGCCCGCCTCCTCGGCCGGTGTTGCAGAAATAGGAGATATGGAAACATTGCTGGGTACCTATGCAGGTGATGGCAACAGTGAAACCATCCTGGCCCTGAAGTTCACCAGTTCGCAAGACTATAATGGCAATAACGACGGCAACCGCTGGCAGGTAATGGTCGGCATGCGCAATCTGAATGCTGCTCCTTACGGGAAGGGATGGGGTGCCCTGACAGTAAATCCCGCTTTTGTCAGTGAATTTAAAAATGGCGATACACGTCGTACTGCTTCTATCATTGACCTTGCAGGTGAAGGAGTGACCGCGTTGGACGACTTTGAAGCCAGCTACAAAGA
>JAAYGM010000296.1 GCA_012727735.1 Bacteroidales bacterium
GAGGAAGGTATCATCAGAAGGGTAGGGTGTGCAGCCGAAGATGAAGTCCTGCCACACCAGGATCCCTCTCTCGTCGGCTTCGCGGTAGAACGCTTCGTTCTCGTAGATGCCGCCTCCCCAGACACGTACCATATTCATGTTGGCCCCGGAGATATGATCGAATATTTTTTTGTAGAATGCATCATCCTGCTGTGAGGTGAAGATCTCACCCGGTATATAGTTCGATCCCTTGGCGAAGATGGGGATGCCGTTCACCTCGAAGTAGAACGACCTGCCATGTTCATCCTCTTCGGTGATATGGCGTATGCTGCGCAGTCCCGTTCTCACCTTTTTTTCGGCTATCACCTTTTCATCGGCCATCAGCCGGGCAGTGAAGTCGTAGAGGTGCTGTTCTCCCCAGTCCACCGGCATCCACAATAGCGGATCGGCAATTTCCAGTGGAAGTGAGAACCTGTTCATCCCTTTTGTGATCACTACCTCCTGTTGTTCCGTCCTGCTGTTACCTCCCCCGGTGTTGTACTCCACAGAGAGGGTTGCCCTGAACGGTTCATCTGAGACGGACGAGACCTCTATCTGGTTCTCTATCTTTGCCAGCTGCGCGGTAACAGCGTGTTGCTTTACATAGTAATCCTCTATCAGCGCATCCTTGAAGAAGAGCATGGAGACAGGTTTCCATATGCCCATCTGCACAATCCGTATGCCCCAGTCCCAGCCAAAGTGGTAGGGTGCCTTGCGGTTGTAGACACTCAGCTTCTCTTCCCTGTGATCGTTGCCGGCAGGATAATCATAACCGAACGAGGCGCGGGCAGGCATCATCATCTCTATGGGGGAGTAGAAACGGATATAGAGTTCGTTTTCCCCTTCGGTAAGCATATTTCTCACCAGTACCCTGTGACCCACGAACATGTTCTCAGAGCGAAGTATGCGTGATCCGTTGAGAAAAACGTCGGCGTGGGTATCCAGCCCATCAAAGCAGATCAGTGCTTCGTCATATTCAAGCTGTGCAGCAGTGACGGTGAATGTTTTTTTGAAATCCCAGTCCTCTTCTTCCACCCACTGTACTTTGGATTCGTTGGTACCATAGAAGGGATCGGGGAGAATGCCGTGACGAATCAGATCAAGCTGAACCGATCCCGGCACGCTGGCGTCATACCATTCTATTGCCGATGGAAGGTGATCATCCCCTGCCTCACAATTATTCGTCTGTGTGAATTGCCAGCCTTCGTTCAGTGATATCACCTCACTCTGTTGTGCCATCATGTAGAGCGGCATCAGGAGGCAGAGAAGAAAAGTTGTATTTCGCATAATCGGTTGAATGGATTTATAGTGAGAAAATTGAGATGCAAATATAACGATAAGTTCCCGAACAGACAAAGTGAACGCCGATTGAAATCATCGTCACTTTTTGCTCCGCTGATCTCTATATTACGGAGAAAAGAGTAAATTTGTAAATCAATCGTGAGAGAAAAATGATCAAAAATGAGTGATATCTCTATTATAGACCGGAGTGAGTTCCTTCAGCTCTACCGCAAGCTTTATTCTTTTTTAAGACAGGCCTGGGATGTGGAAAAAATAGTACGCTTGAAGGAGATGGTACAGCGATCATTGCAGATAAAGGAAGAGGCAGAGAGTGGTGCACTGGACGACCTGATGGGGTTAATGAGAACAGCATTGATTACCATTGAAGAGATTGGACTGAAGCAGCCGACTGTCTGTGCCGTGCTTCTTTTCCATCAGGTGGTGAACGATGCTTATTCGCTGGATGAGGTGAAGCGGCTGTTCGGCAGTGAGGTGGAGGTGATCCTCAGAGGGTTAAAGCGGATCAATAGTTTCAGCGATAAACGCACAGCGGTTGAGTCGGAGAACTACATGAAGCTGCTGCTCTCAATTGCCGAAGATATCAGGGTGGTCTTTATCATGATTGCCCGGCAGCTGCAGCTGATGCGCGATGCGAAGGCTGCCGGCCGTTCGCAGCGGCTGGACCTCTCGGTGGAGTCCACCTACCTCTACGCCCCGCTGGCACACAGGCTCGGCCTCTACACCATCAAGTCGGAGCTGGAAGATCTCTCATTGAAATATACCGATCGTGACACGTACGATTTCATCGCACAGAAGTTGAACGAAAGCAAAAGATCACGTGATCAATATATTCAGGAGTTCATCTCGCCGCTGAAGGATCTGTTGGATAAAACAGGACTGAAATATGATATCAAGGGGCGTACCAAATCGATACATTCCATCTACAACAAGCTGAAAAAACAGAAGATAGAGTTTGAGGGCATCTATGATCTGTTCGCCATCCGCGTTATTCTGGATGCACCTGCCGAGCAGGAGAAGTCACAATGCTGGCAGGTCTATTCGATCGTCACAGACATGTACCAACCCAATCCCAAGCGGTTGAAAGACTGGCTCTCCATACCCAAGAGCAACGGTTATGAATCGCTTCACATCACGGTGATGGGTCAGGATGCCAAATGGGTGGAGGTACAGATACGAACCAAACGTATGGATGAGATCGCCGAACGGGGGCTCGCGGCACACTGGAAGTACAAGGGCATCAAGGAGGAGTCAACACTGGACAGCTGGCTCAACTCTCTCAGAGAATCGCTGGAGGATAAAGAGACCAACCTGAACCAGAAGCTGACCGATTTCAGGCTTGATTTGTATGATGAAGAGATTTTTGTCTTCACCCCCAAGGGGGATCTTTTCAAGCTGCCCCGCGGAGCAACGGTACTTGATTTTGCTTTTGCCATCCACTCGAAGCTCGGAGCTACCTGTATGTCGGGAAGGGTTAACGGCAAGAATGTACCTATCAAGCATATCCTGAAGAGCGGAGACCAGGTGGAGATCAACACCTCGTCACATCAGTCACCCAAGCAGGACTGGCTGAACATCGTAGTTACCTCGAAAGCACGCACCAAAATACGGCAACTGCTGAAAGAGGAGGCCGGAAAACAGGTGGATATTGCCAAGGAGACCCTGTCGCGGCGGATGAAAAACCGTAAGATTGAGGTGGATGATGCACGCCTGATGCAACTGATAAAAAAGCTCAGGTACAAAACGGTGACTGACTTTTACGTGGATATCTCCTCTGAGAAGATGGATGTGAACTGGGTGATTGACCGTTATCTGGAGCAGGAAAACAGGGAGAGCGAAAGTAGAGATCCTCATCTGACCCAGAGCGCCGAGAGTTTCACATTAAAGAACGCTCCCGGGGAGTTTAAGAGTTCCGATGAGCTGGTGATCGATCAGGACCTGACAGGGATTGATTATAGACTGGCGAAATGCTGCAATCCCATTTTCGGAGATGATATTTTCGGGTTTGTCTCGTCGCAGGGTATCAAGATTCACCGTGTCAACTGTCCCAACGCGCATGATCTCTTCTCCCGGTTTGGCTATCGTGTATTAAAAGCACGCTGGTCCGGCACGACGGGTTCATCCAGCTATACCATCGTCCTGAGGGTGATTGGCAATGACCAGATCAACATCGTCGCCAACCTGATCTCCATCATCTCCAAGGAGGAGGGTGTACAGATGCGCTCCATCTCAATAGACTCCAACGATGGCCTTTTTCAGGGGAACATCTCGGTGATGCTCGCCAACACATCCATGCTGGAACAATTGATCAGAAAACTGAAAGTCGTTAAAGGGGTGAAATCAGTGACGAGATTGAATTAGATCGTCTCTGGTGGGGTAGTCTCATCTGCAGTAGACTCATCATCTGCAGGGGCCTCATTCGTATGAATCTGGTCTGCAGGGGTCTCTGTTGCCGTACTTATTGCCGGAGGAATTTCGTCTGAAGGAGATTCTTTTGCGGAAATGATATCTGCCGGTAGCGGATCGGGGAAGGCTGAGAGTAACTGCTGCACATATTCCCTCTGGAAATCCATTGGGCGAAGTATCTCATCGTTGTATTTAATCAGATCAATATCAATGATCACTTTTCCCAGATATTTATCTTTAGGAGTTCGTCCAACCGCCCGTTCTGTCTGTTTGATCTTATCAATGATCTCATCAGGCATCATCTCTGTCTCCGCCTTTGCAAGCACATTACGAAAAAGGTATGAATACTTTTCATCGTCCGGCTCCGTCAGTATAGGCCGGGTAAAGATAATTCCCGGAAAAAGACGGGAAAGCATTCGCTTGGCTTTGTCAATATTTGTCTTTGCGAACCTGTTTGATCCTATGCTAAGTAAAATTGTGCTCATATTGATATATTGAATTACAAATATACACATTTTTGATTAAAATGATCGCAGAAATGCAAAATCTATTATCTTTGTTGTAATATATCTACTAAGAATGAAATATTTACATATTGTTTCTTTGCTCCTTTTATTTATTCTCACTGTTGAACTGCAGGCCCAGGATTCAAAGCCGGTGATCTACCGGATCAATATCAAGGAAAATATCGGCAGCAACACATGGATCTATCTTCAGAACGGTCTTCATGAGGCGGCTGAGAAAGATGCTACAGCTGTACTTCTGCATATGAACACCTACGGGGGAGGAGTGCTTGAGGCGGACTCCATGCGCACAGCGATTCTCAATTCCCCCCTGCCTGTCTATGTCTTTATTGATAACAACGCAGCCTCTGCAGGTGCGCTGATCTCTATTGCATGTGACAGTATCTTCATGCGTAACAGTGCTTCCATCGGTGCAGCCACG
Organism: Bacteroidales bacterium; assembly: GCA_012727735.1. Classification (GTDB taxonomy): domain Bacteria; phylum Bacteroidota; class Bacteroidia; order Bacteroidales; family Dysgonomonadaceae; genus Proteiniphilum. Next base: position 4,669 of record JAAYGM010000296.1, read on the forward strand.
GTGGTAGATGGTGCCACCGGTGCGGCAGCCCCCGACAAATATCAGTCATACATGCGTGGTACGATGCGTGCTACGGCAGAAAGTCACGGTAAAACTGTGACCGTTCATGAAGGAGACACCATCACCAAATGGAGGCGTGATCCGCTGGTTGCTGAGGCGATGGTGGATGAAAGGATTGTTATACCCGGTTTTGCCGACTCAACACAGATCCTCACGCTGACAGCCAGTCAGGCGATAGAGCTGGGTTACTGCGACGGAGTGGCGGAAAGTGTTCATGAGGTGATTGTGAGCCATCTGGGGCAAAGCGATTATCTGCTCGAAACCTATAACCCCTCTTTTTACGATAAGATAAAGGGCTTTCTCACCAACGGAGTGGTACAGGCGTTCCTGATTATGTTTATTATCGGCGGTATCTATTTTGAGCTGCAGTCGCCCGGTCTCGGCTTCCCGACAGCTGCTGCCATCACCGCGGCGATTCTCTATTTCGCACCGCTCTACCTTACCGGCTACGCACAGAACTGGGAGGTACTGCTCTTTGTGCTCGGACTCATATTTATTGTCTTTGAGATCTTTGTCGTTCCCGGTTTCGGTGTCCCCGGTATTCTGGGAATCGTCTTTGTATTCTCGGCGCTGGTGCTGGCACTGGTGGGCAATATCCGGTTTAATTTCGAAGGGTTGCCACCTACTGAACTTTTCCGTGCAGTGATGATCGTCCTGGGAGGTATGGGAATGGGTGTCGGACTCATCATCTATCTCTCCAGCAGGATTGGGAAACCGGGTTTTCTGAATCATGCTGCGCTTCATGCCGATCAGGAAGGTTATATGTCTGTATCCATGGAGCCAATGACGATGGTGGGTAAATCAGGTATCGCAGCTACTGTATTGCGTCCTTCAGGACGGGTGAATGTGGCAGGTGAATACTACGATGCCATCTCTCTGAAAGGATTCATTGAGAAGGGTGATGAGGTGGTGGTGAAACGGTATGAGAATTTCCAGCTCTATGTGGTGAAGAAGTGAGCAGATTGAGGCAACACATATAAAAAACCCTGAGACTTAAAGATCTCAGGGTTTTTTTTATATGTTAATCTACTGTTCTGTCTTATTAATTGTACGCAGCAAGCTCCTCTTCAGAAAAGGCGGCTTTCTTGAAAAAAAGGAAAATAAAAAATGGTACGATCAACAAAATAATTGCCCAGATAATATTACTGCTCTTGCTCCCTTTCTTCATGTTGTTCACGAAGATGTGACCCAGCAATCCTTCAATAACCAAAATCAACCCTATGATAAGGTTTGTATTGTTTGTCAGACCCATAAAAAATGGTATCACTAAAAAGGCTACTCCTATGAGCATTACTAATACGCCGATGTATTTTGCAAATTCTTTCATGTGTGTATAATAATTATGTTTTTGATTTCGTAACGCAAATAAACACAAAATTCAACAAACAAGGAAATAATTTGAGATAAAAATGAAGCACTGTGGGTAAAAAAGAGAATAGTGGATGAAAAACTCTCTCTTTTATGTTGGGAGCCTATATAAAATTCTTTATTTTTGCACATTGCTCATCTGAAGTTGATAAAAATAGTGAGAAATTTTCTGCGTTTTTTGTACCAGTGGATCATTTTCACGCCGCTGTTTGTTCTGATAACGATCATTACTGCGGTGGTGGTAATGATCATGGCACCGCTTTTCGGAAGCAAGAGATGGGGCTATTACCCCCCTCACTGGTGGTCGAGAATCACCTGTTGGCTGGCACTCTGCCGCGTGAAAACAAAAGGACATGAGAAGCTGAACCCCCGTCAGTCCTATGTTTTTATTGCCAACCACCAGGGTGCTTTCGACATCTTTCTGGTTTATGGTTTCCTGAATCAGAACATCAAATGGATACAGAAACAGAGCCTGCGGAGGATCCCTTTTGTGGGGTACGCATCGGAGAAAGCTGGTCATGTCTTTGTGGATAATTCAACGCTGGCTGCCCGGGGCGCTACCATACAAAGAGCCAAAGAACAAATTGCAGATGGTGTATCAATGGTCATCTTTCCCGAGGGAGCACGCACACTGACAGGTAAAATGGGGCGCTTTAAACGGGGTGCCTATCATATCGCCCATGAGATGAAACTGCCCATCGTGCCTATCACCATCAATGGTCCCTACGATGTGTTAAAAAGGAACACCCACCATCTCAAGCCGGGTCGTCTGGAACTGGTCATTCATGAACCGATCCCTACCGTAGGACTCACAGAAGCGGATCTCCCGGGATTGATTGATCGTACACGGGATATTATTCATTCAGCACTATGGGAAAAATTTAAATAGAAAAGGGGGGGTATGTTGTCTTGTGATACGTAACCACTATAAAAAAGGAATGGTTGTCTCACGACAACCAATCTTCATTGTTAACCTTAAATCTAATACCATGAAAAACACGATGCAAAGATAAGTGCTCCGTGGCATATCTCCAAATTATTTCCTGTTAAATCTCAGCTTTTTAAATTAATTTAGTATTATCACGCCTACTATCGCTTGTGGAGGGACCTATGTTTGCGTTTATTTGCAAATTTTTGAGTATTCTGCCTGTTTAGTCGTAGATTCTGTTGGCAAAGAAGTTCAATAATCCCCAGTTGAATCTGTACCAGCGTCTGGTCGCTCGCTGTTTTCCTCCGAACTGAAGCAGGAAGCGGGATCTCCCGGCATTTTTATTCAGGAACCCGACATCCATGAAGTCGAAATAGTGGAACCCGTTCTCTTCTGCGATGTTCATTGCTGAGTAGAGCGTAAAGATGGTGGGATAAAGTGTAGCGTATCTTTTTGTTTTACCCCAGTAATAGAGACAGTAGACGGTTGTTCTTCTTTCGAAACCTAAAATTGCACCTCCGATGATTTTGCCCTGATAACGGGTGAGCATTATTTTCCCTTTGCCTTTTAGTACGTAGTGGTGGAAAAAATTCTCAAAATACTGGTAAGGGGGGAAACGTCGTGATATTTTTTTGTTGTTGGTATCCTGGATCAGCTTATATATCTCAGGCAGCTTATCTTCAGATTTCAACTCTTCCATCACAACACCTTTTTTCAGCGCTTTATTGACCTGGTTCTTTCTCGATGCTGAGAGCTGATCCCATATTTTTCGCTTACGCTGCAGAGAGTTCCGTATATTGATCCACTTTACTGAATAGAAAAAGTTCTCCCGAAAACCTTTGTAACCGAAGATGGCATTCCCCAGGTTCTCGTAACGCACCAAAAAAACCTTGTTGCGTACCTCTTTCACCAAATGGGTGATAAGCTTGTCGAACAGTGCTATCTTTGGTGCATCTTTGACAAAAAATGCCGGTTGTTGTGATATGAAACAACGTTTGAACAGTGAGTTTCTGAGAAAGCGGTTTCTCCGCATGATAATGGCGAACATGGCAGCAACAGGCTTTTCTTCCTCAAATGCAATCACCATGAAAGGGGAATAGGTTGAGATATCACAGTACCAGTCGAACGATGAAGCGTAGTGGAAAAAGTGAATCTCTTCCATGGGAGGTAGCTCCTCCTTGCAATAATATGTTTTTACGCTGTATTCCATCTTTAAGGAAAGGGAGCAATTAATCTCATTGATGACAAAAATAGTAAAATTATTTAATCTACAGTGAATATAAGGAGTCATTCTGCGATGATGACCTGTAAATGCAACGTGCCATTGAAGAGCCGCTCGATGAGATTAAAACAATAAAACAACAGCCGGAGCTTATTCGCCGGTTGTTAATTTGTCAAGCACCCTGAACACAATAGGGCAGGTCTCCGCATTCTTCACCGAGAGGGAGTAGATCTGATAGAATTTCTTGCGGTCGGTGTGCGGATAGTCGCGACATGCCCTGGGTCTGCTCTCATATATAGAACAGTAGTTGTCATCACCTAAAAAAGGACAGGGCATGGTGCGAAATACCATGTCGCCATCCTCATCGCTGTGCAGATAACGATCGATGATCTCTGCCGGTTTCACTCGCAATGATTTGGCCATCAGGTCTATATCTTTGGTTAATATCATTGGTCCCAGTGAGCGGCAGCAGTTGCCACACGCAAGACAATCGGTGGCGGCAACCGCTTCATCATGCAGTTGCTCAATCTCCCTGTCCATCTTCATCAGGCGTTGTTTGTTTTTCCTGAACCACATCTGCCACCCTTTTTTTTTCTGTGCTGCTTCTTTCTGCAGGTTGGAATTATCCATTTTTTTTCTGCAAAAGTACACTCTTTTGGTGCCTTTTCATACCAAAATTCCTATTTAATTTCGTATTTTTGTAAGTCAGGTCTGAACAAAGAAAATTAATCTATTTATATATGGCAAAAAAAATTCTTGTAACGGGTGGAACCGGGTATATTGGCTCCCATACCGTAGTTGAACTGCAACAGGCAGGTTACGAAGTGGTAATTATTGATAACCTTTCCAATTCCAATGCCGATGTGCTTGAAGGGATTACACGTATTACCGGTAAGAGGCCTCTTTTCGATAAGATCGATTGTACCGATTTCAATGCCATGAAGGCACTGTTCAAAAAGTACACCTTCGATGGTATTATCCATTTTGCTGCGAGCAAGGCTGTGGGTGAGTCGGTGCAGAAACCGCTGATGTACTACCGTAATAACCTCGTGTCGCTGATCAACCTGCTGGAGCTGATGCCCGAACATAATGTGAAGGGGATCGTTTTCTCCTCTTCATGCACTGTCTACGGAGAGCCCGATATGAACCCCATCGATGAGAACGCGCCGATCAAGCCGGCGGCCTCTCCCTACGGCAATACCAAACAGATCAATGAGGAGATTATCCAGGATTTCATTCACTCAGGCGCACCGGTCAAGAGCATTATCCTTCGCTATTTTAATCCTATCGGTGCACATCCATCTGCTGAGATAGGCGAACTGCCACTGGGCGTGCCGCAAAATCTGGTGCCTTACATCACACAGACAGGGATGGGTATCCGCAAGAAGATGAGTGTCTTCGGGAATGATTACAATACTCCCGACGGTTCTTGTATTCGTGATTTCATCAATGTGGTCGATCTCGCGAAAGCGCATGTGATTGCCATTGAACGGATGCTGGAGGATAAGTCCGATGAAAAGGTTGAGATTTTTAATTTAGGAACCGGTACCGGATTGTCGGTGTTGGAACTGATCAACATCTTTGAAAAGGTGTCGGAAGAATCGCTGCCTTACGAGATCGTGGGCCGCAGGGAAGGAGATATCGAACAGATATGGGCACAACCCGATAAAGCGAACAAGGTGCTGGGATGGACAGCAAAAGAGACCATAGAGGATACGATGGCTTCAGCATGGAGATGGCAACAGCGCCTGCGTGAGAAAGGAACAATGTGAGCCGGGTGAAAAGAGCATAAAAAAAGGTCCGAAACAGGAGGTTTCGGACCTTTTGTATTTTTACACAAGAGAAGAGATCAGAAATAATATTCGATGACGAGATAGTAATTTTCATTGCCATCAGACGAAATATCTATCTCTATCTTATTTTCTCTGGCCAACCAGCCGATAGCGGTGTAAATTTCATGTTCCGATAATCCGGAAGCTTCCTGTAGCTGAGAAATATTCCACTTCTGGTAATCATTCAACAGATTCCAGATGATGCCTGCGTTCGTGCCAATCAGTTTCTTGTTCATTATGTTGCCGGTTTTATAAAATGAGAGATCACAAAAATCTTAATCAATCGTGCAATTGAAATATTTTAAAAATCTCATACCATTCAAACATCTGATGGTTGATTTTTGTTCGTCGAAACAGGAAGAAAAACTTTCAGAGTGAAAGAAAAAGAATCAGAAACAGGTAAGCTGCCGGTACAGCCACTAGAAGACTGTCTATACGGTCGAGGATCCCCCCGTGTCCGGGAATCAGATGTCCCGTATCTTTCACGATGCAGGTACGCTTGATGAGCGACTCAAACAGATCGCCCAGCGTGCCGAAAAGAGCCACTACAACAGCAAAACCCATCCAGAAGAGCGTTGAGAATTCAGGGAAGAGCCGCCCGAAGATCAGTGATGCCAGCAGGGTGAAGATTATGCCGGCGATGAATCCCTCCACCGATTTTTTCGGTGAGATATGTTCTATCAGCTTGTGTTTTCCTATGAGTGTGCCGAAGAAGTAAGCGGCTGTATCGTTTACCCAGATGAAGACGAAAAGTGCCAGAATCGGAACCCAGTCATACCCCTCACCCGCCAGATTATTCTGATAGGAGTAAGAGATGAGCATCAGGATACTCAGTGGCATGGTGATATAGATCTGCCCGAAAACGGAATAGATGATGCCATGCAGGATATCTTTCCTTTGAATGAAAATGGCCGATGCAATCAGTATAAGCATATATACCAGGATCATCACCAGCAGCGCATAGCTGTTGATATTCTCAAGATATAGAAAAACAGAAAAGAAAATGAGTCCGCCCAGTGTGATATTAAAAATCTTACTGATGGCATGGGAGGTGTCTTTTTCCACCATGCGATAAAACTCAAACAACGCGACCCCCAGGATGGCACCGAATACAGCGAGGAAGGAGAACCGTCCTCCCAGAACACCCAGCAGTATCACCAGTATATAGATGACTCCGGCACCGGCACGTGTGATTAAGTCTTTTACGTTCAATTTACCAATGGTTTAAAAACAAACAAAGATAGAGATTTATTTATAGAATGAGGGGACATCTTTTACCCCTTTCCGGTTTATTGTTCTTCGCTTTCGCTTGCCGGCGCAGGTGCTTCTGATGGGTTCTCTTCTTTCGTTTCAACCTCATCAAGGTCTATCCTATTTTCCATAAGGATGTTATACCAGGAGATCAGCTTCTTCACATCAGAGGCATAAACACTCTCTTTGCTGTAATCGGGAAGTACCTCTTTCAGATAGTTAAACAGTTCGTTGCCCGATGCTTTTGTGCCCATTGTCACCTTGCCGCCATTCTCTTTTTCCTTTATACTCCTGAGCACATCTCTCAACGGGGTATCTCCGTCGTTGGTGTAAATGGATACATCACTCAATGCAACAACCTTTTCCTGTGCATAAACAGGTATACGTTTACCGTCGGCAAGCGATTCAACGATATTCAGATTTTTACCGGTAGAAATGAGTTTGAACAAACCGGGACGACCGGTAACAGATAATATTTTGGATAGCATAATAAATTAAATTGCTTTATGTACAGGTTTATTTTCAAAGGTGCAAAAGTACGCAGACTGCTCCATATTCGCAACTTTAATTGTAAAATCTGTTTTATTTTTTTTTATTAGTCTGATTAAAAGGAATATTTTGAAAAAAATGAACGCTGTTTCAGAAAATTGATCTATTTTCGTATGAATAAAATTGTAAAAATGTGCACAATGTATTATAAAATTGCAATGGTGAGTCTTTTAACTGCGCTGTTCATCTCATGTACCGGTAATCGCTCAGATACATCAAATGAGCAGCTTTCTTCACCCGATGATGTTACTGCTTTAAATGGTGAAGCGAATGAGCTGTTTCTGCTGGTTGGCACCTACACCTCCCAAGAAGGCAGCAAAGGGATCTATCTCTACCGCTTCAACAGTGAAACAGGCCTCTCCGATTCGGTGAACATGGCCGGGGTGGAGAATCCCAGTTACCTTACACTTAGTCCTGATGAGCAATTTATCTATGCAGTGGGGGAGAATGATGAGAGTGGCAGCGCTGTGCATGCTTTTTCGTTCGACAAAAAGAGCGGCTCGCTTACACTGCTCAATTCTCAGCCTGCTGGAGGCAGCGGTCCCTGTTACATCACCATCGACAGCAAAGGGAAGAGTGTGCACACTGCCAATTACGGCGGCGGCAGTATCTCCTCTTTTCATGTGGAGAGTGACGGCAGCCTCACGCCGGCAACCTCCGTGATCTCATTCAAAGGGTCGGGAGCCGACAGTATCAGGCAGGCTGGTCCCCACCTGCACAGCGTAAACTATTCTCCCGACGGGCAGTTTCTCTTCGCTGCCGATCTCGGAACAGACAAGCTCTATCGTTTCACCGTGAACGATACTCCTTTTGAAGGGCAGCCTGCCATTCTGGAAAGCAGTTTGAAAGAATACATCACTCCTGCCGGTACCGGACCCCGTCATTTCGATTTTCATCCCGACGGAGGCAAATATCTTTACCTGCTGGGTGAGCTGTCGGGAGAGGTGATCGTCTATGATTATCATTTCGGAGAGCTGGTGGAGAAGCAGGTGATCACTGCCGACAGTATTGGTGCGCGCGGCAGCGCCGATATCCATGTCTCCCCTGACGGGCGTTTTCTCTATGCCTCCAACAGGCTGCAGGCCGACGGGTTAGTGATTTTTTCGATTGACCCTGATGACGGAACACTTACGAAAGCAGGTTATCAGCTCACTGCCGGGCATCCCCGCAATTTTGTGATCACACCAAATGGCCGGTTCCTGCTGGTCGCCGGCAGAGATGACAATACAATCCAGGTGTTCGCCATCGATGGCGAAACAGGATTGTTAACCGATACCAATCAGGATATAAGGATAAGCAAGCCGGTCTGTCTTAAGTTTGCACAGATGCGCTAGCATATAAGCGTTGTTGTTCCTGTTCAGAGATCTCCTAATTGTGCAATCTCTTCAATGTTGAACGGAGTTGCCTGGTAGACGAAGTAGTTCAGCCAGTTTATATAGAGCAGGTTGGCATGCGACCGCCATTGTACCAGTGGTGGTTGCGACGGATCATCGTTTCTGTAGTAATTCAGCGGTAAAGCCACATCATTCATCTCTTTTTCCTTATCCCGCAAGTATTCGTTATGCAGGGTGAAGGGTGAATACTCCGAGTGACCGGTGACGTAAAACTCCCTGCCACCCCGTGAAGAGACTATATAGACTCCTGCCTCTTCCGACTCGGAGAGGATATTGAGTTGCGGCTGCTGTCTTATCTCATCGGCATGGAGGGTTGTATGGCGGCTGTGAGGAGCATAGAACTGATCATCGAAGCCGCGGAACAGCGGGAAGGTAGGGTCGCTGAGCGTGTGGCTGAATACACCGAACAGCTTTTTCTCCAGCGGGTACTTACTGATACCGTAAAAATGATGCAGGGCCGCCTGGGCACCCCAGCAGATATAGAAGGTGGAGGTGACATGCGTGCGTGCCCAGTCGAAGATCCGGGTAACCTCGTTCCAATAGGTCACCTCCCTGAAGGGCAGCATCTCCACAGGTGCCCCGGTGATGATCATACCGTCGTAGCAGGCGTTCTCGATTTTCGTGAAGGTGGTGTAGAACGACATCAGGTGTTCGATAGGGGTATTCCTGGGGGTGTGTGAGGAGAGGCCAAGAAACTCAATCTCCAGCTGTAACGGGGAGTTGGAGAGCAGCCTTATCAGATCTGTCTCGGTCGTTATCTTAAGCGGCATGAGGTTCAGTATAAGTATCTTCAGCGGACGTATATCCTGGGTGGATGCACGCAGATCATCCATCACGAAGATATTTTCCTTTTTCAATATCTCAACCGCAGGTAAATTGTCGGGTAAATTAACAGGCATAATTCAAAACATCTTTTATATTAATACTGTCTGTCCACAGTTTTCGCTATTTTTTCTTCTTTTTCTTTTTCTTCTGTACCGTCCACCCGAACTTGCCAATCTGTTTTCCCAAACTATAGTAGTAGCCGTGCGAGTAGGCCAGCAGCCCGGCTTTCTGCATGTCGAACCGGCCGGTCTCGGGATGAAGGAACTGTTCATCGGCTTTCACGTTCACCACCTCAGAGATAAACATATCGTGGGAGCCAAGCGGTATGATCTCCCTGACACGACACTCAATGCAGATGGGTGACTCTTCAATGATCGGGGCATGCACGATGGTTGCCTTGCCTGGTGTCAGCCTCATCTCCTGGAACTTATTGTGATCCTTGCCGGAGCGGACGCCACACCAGTCGGTAGCACGGGCAAGATCTTCCGTGGTGAGGTTGATGACAAACTCACCGTTTCGTTTGATGATCTCATAAGAGTGACGTGACGGCCTGACAGAGATATAGCACATAGGGGGATCAGAGCTGATCGTCCCTATCCAGCTGACAGTAAATATATTTTGTTCTTCGGGGGTACTTCCACAGCTGATCATCGCAGCAGGCAGCGGATAAATCATTGTTCCCGGCTTCCAGTCTTGTTTCATATTTTAGTTATTAGTTGTTAGCTCGATGCTCAGAGCTGTAAGCTTGTTCTGTGAGGTAGGTGCATTTGTCAGCGGTTTGGGTATCAGTTGTAATCAGTCAATGCTCAGATTGGAACGTATAAATCTACAAACGTCCAAACCTAATAACGTATGAACGTACCAACCTGCCGACGTCCGAACGTATTCACATTCTATATCAGCACCACTTCCTCTTTTTTGATCTTCAGTTCGCAATAGTGACATTGAAGTTCGACCTTCTCCTTGTCAATCACATGAAAGCGTGTCTTCATCGGTTCGTTGTTGGTAATGCACTTCGGGTTGTTGCACCTGACAATCTCAATGATCTCGTCAGGGAGTACAACTTTCTTCTTATCAACTACATCAAAGTTTTTGATGATGTTGAGGTTCACATTAGGTGCCACCAGTGCAATCCGGTTTATTTCATCTTCACGAAAATATTTATCAGAGACCTTGATGATCCCTTTTGCACCCATCTTGCTGCTCTTCAGATTATTTCCGATCGTGATGCGGTTGTTCAGTTTTTGCAGCTGAAGCAGTGTAACCACATTAAACACGGCTGCGGTGGGTATGTGATCGATGGCTGTTCCGTTCTCGAGTGCAGCAACCTGCAATTCTTTTCTCATATTCTTCCGGATGTTAAGTTTTATTTCACCGCTATGCCCATCAGATCACAGATGACTGCCTGACGGGTATACATGCCGTTTTTTGCCTGTTGAAAGTAGTACGCTTTGGGATTATCATCCACATCCTGGTTGATCTCTTTCACCCGGGGTAGCGGATGCAACACTTTCAGGTTCTCCTTCGATTCTTCCAGCATATCGTTGTGCAGCACATAAACGTTCTTCACCTTTTCATATTCCATCAGATCGGTGAAACGTTCTTTCTGCACACGTGTCATGTAAAGAATATCGGCGTTGTTGATCGACTCAGGCGAGAAATCGGTAAACTCCCTGTATTTGATATTGTTATTGTTGCAGAAGGCTTTGTACTTATCAGGGATGTTCAGCTCCTCCGGTGCCACGAAGTTGAAGGTTGGGTTGAAGTGCGACAGTCCCTGTATAAGTGAATGTACCGCCCGTCCGTACTTCAGGTCACCTACGATGGTGATGGTCAGGTTGTTGAGTGTCCCCTGTGTTTCGTAGATCGTGAACAGATCGAGCATTGTCTGCGTGGGGTGCTGATTGGAGCCATCACCGGCGTTGATCACCGGTACCGGTGAGATCTCAGACGCATACCGTGCAGAGCCTTCAAGGTGGTGTCGCATGATGATGATATCGGCGTAGTTGCTCACCATCATAATGGTATCTTTCAGCGATTCACCTTTGGTGGAGCTGCTGGTCGCTGCATCGGAGAAACCGATGATACGTCCGCGCAGGCGATTGACAGCTGTCTCAAAACTGAGGCGCGTACGTGTGGATGGCTCGAAAAAGAGTGTGGCACATACGCGACCTTTCAACAGATCGCGGTTCGGATTCTGTTTAAACAGGGATGCAGCTCTGAGGATACGATAAATATCTTCCTTGCTGTAATCACCAATATTGACTAAACTTTTGGGACTCATAGATCTGTTTTTTCCGGATGACTGTAATTGTTGACAAATGTAGAAAAAAACCTTGCAATGCACTTGCAAGGTTTTAAATTTAACCTTAGAATTCCAGATCCACATCAAACAACTCATGCCAGGGCAGGCCCTGTTGGTTGAGCTGTTCCATAAACGGATCGGGATCGAACTCTTCCACATTGAACACACCCGGTTTGTTCCAGAGACCTTTCATGAACATGATGGCGCCGATGGTTGCAGGAACACCGGTGGTGTAACTCACTCCCTGAGCCCCTGTCTCCTTGAATGCCACCTCATGGCTGCAGTTGTTGTAGATGTAATAGGTCCGCTCCTTGCCATCCTTGATGCCGCGGATGCGGCAACCGATTGATGTCTGTCCCGTGTAGTTCTCTCCCAGCTCACCCGGATCGGGCAGCACTGCTTTCAGGAACTGAATAGGTACGATCTTCTGACCGTTATACTCCACCTCGTCAATGCGTGCCATGCCGATATTCTGAATCACGCGCAGGTGTGTGAGGTACTCCTGACCGAAAGTCATCCAGAAACGTGCTCTCTTCAGTGTGGGGAAGTTCTTCACGAGCGATTCCAGCTCCTCGTGATAGATCAGGTAAGACTCCTTGGGACCAATGTCGGGGTAGGTGAGCGGCTTGTGAATCTCATGCGGCTCTGTCTCCACCCACTGACCGTTTTCCCAGTATTTACCCTTTTGTGTCACCTCACGGATGTTGATCTCAGGGTTGAAGTTGGTGGCGAAAGCCTTGCCGTGATCACCCGCGTTACAGTCCACGATATCGAGATAATGCATCTCATCGAAATGATGTTTGGCAGCATATGCGGTGAAGATACTTGTCACACCCGGGTCGAACCCGCAGCCGAGAATGGCTGTAAGACCGGCTTTCTCGAACCTCTCCCTGTAGGCCCACTGCCATTTGTAGGCATATTTAGCCTCATCTTTCGGCTCATAGTTGGCCGTGTCGAGGTAGTTCACACCACATTCCAGGCAGGCATCCATGATCGTCAGATCCTGGTAGGGGAGTGCCACGTTGATTACCAGCTCCGGCTTGAAATCATTCAACAGGCTCACCA
>JAAYGM010000297.1 GCA_012727735.1 Bacteroidales bacterium
CCTCAAAGTAACCGTAGGTCCAGCCCTCTATCGTGTTAATCCGTGCCGAAATGATGTCACTGCCGCTCTTTCGGGCGATGATCTTTAGTGTGCCGTCATAGATCGCCGCCACCGTGTCGGTGCTGCGGTAACCGCCCACGTAGGTCTGCAGCTCATTGTTGACCGCTCCCTTTTGGAGGTTCTCGTACCACCATTTATCGGTGTCGGGAAGTGCAGGCTTGCCGCCACTCAGCCGTTCATCGTTGAACTCCTCCTCCCAGACAAGGCTGTAGCCCTCAGGCACATGGTTTTCTATGGTGCCGGCGGCCTGAGAAACAGTATAGTTCTGGCTATACTTGCCTGAAGTAAAGGTGAGCTCCGCCGTGCGGGCAATGGTCTGCGGGTTGCCGGTGGCTGTAATCTTCATGCTTGTCTGTCCGTTGTATCCCTGACCCGGATCAGGACTGCACCATGACTGGCTGGAAGTAACATTCCACGAGCCGTTAGCTGTGACAATCACACTTCTGGTCTCGCCATTGGCTGAGAAGTCGACTGTGGCAGGGTTAAAGCTCCATTTCACCTCAACCGGTTCGGGTGGATTGATCTCAGGACTGTTCTTCTCCCCGCAGGCAGAGAGCAGCACCAGAAGTGTAAATAGTAAATTATTCATTTTCATCCTTTCAGCTGAAAAGGCTGCCACACAATATGGCAGCCTTTCTATTACAAGATTATTGTTATTCAGCAAATGTAAAATCATCGAAGTAGAAGAAGCCCGGGCCGGCATGTCCCTCTGCACCGAACTGAATCACGATCCTGTCGTAATCGATCCTTTCGGCTACACCGCTGAAGTCAAACTCCAGCTCCACCCACTTGTTCATCTCCAGATTGGCCTTCACGATCTCGGTCTGTGTCTGCCAGGCATTACCGCCCATGTCGCTATCCTGCAGCTTCACTGCCAGCTGAGGCAGCAGCTTCTTGTTGGCGATCCAGTCGCCGGCGACAGCATGCTCGGTAGCGTAGTCGTTGAACGAGGGTATGAAGACCTTCACCCGCACCTTGTTCTGTGTGGTGAGATCGAACTTGTACTCTGCTGCCGTAAAGGCGAGGTTACTGTAGAAACCGCCTGATTTCCAGTAACGGTACACCTTGTCAGATGTATTGATTGGCAGCGGCAGGGGGTTGTCGAACACGCCACTCACACTACCCATATCCTCCTGCACGAAGTTGAGGAAGGTCTCTCCTTCGAAATCCTCGGCCAGGGGGATCGCTTTCGGCACTTTCACCACTGCCGGAGGCTCCACGTTCAGCTCCTCGAGACAGTAGATGAATACCCAGTCCTGACTTTCAACCGTGTTTTCCACACGCAGTGCCATCACCTCTTCGGTCTGATAGATGATCTCGTAGGTCTGGTTGCCGCAGTAGTAACCCATAAAGGCGTTTCCGCTCAGTGTGAGCGAAGGATAGGTACCTCCCTCACTGATGGAGAAGTTGAAGTTCCCTCCATCAAAGGGGAAGGTGGCATCATCACCGTCAACGTTTGTCACGCTGAATCCGCCGACACTTTCTGAAGATGCTTTTCTTCCATACCCCTCACCCAGGGTCACCATCCTGAACTGCACACCGTTCTGGATAAAGGTGAAGGTCATATCATACATGGTCCAGGCGCTCTTCTCGTTGGGTCCTGCACCCCACCACTCCTGTGAGTAGCTGCCGAGCGGACTCAGTCCGAGATGTCCCCTGATATCTTTGCCGAGCGCATCGGCCACCTCACTTGTGAAGTTATTGTACTGGTCGAAGACCCATGTCTTGCCATCGGCATCTTCGGGACCGCCGGTAAGATTCCTGTATACAGGTGTATCTACCAGGCTGTAATCATCATCGGCAATCACCACCACCACGCTTTTCGTTGCTTTACCACCGTCGGGCGTGTGGATGGTCAGGCTCACGGTATACTCACCCGCAAAGGGATAGGTAGCCGTGACAGATTCACTTTTTCCTGTTGAGCCGTCTCCCAGGCTCCATACCAGCGTATGGACACCGCTTACCGGGGTGGTGTTGGTGAAGGTGAGCACATTGTCACTCGCCGTTGATGCTGTCTGTGTGAATGACACCTGGTCGTCGGTGAGCCGTGTCATCCCATCCAGCGCATAATCATCCATTTCCTGCGGACTACAGGCTGCAATGGTAAAAAGAAGCAGCAGCATCCATGAGCGTTGTTTTATTATATTCTTCATAATCTGATCTTTATTTGATTAATAGCCATCATTCTGTTCCAATGCAAATTCTGTTCCGGCAGTCTTGTCTATCTCCGATTGCGGGATAGGCAGGTATTTCCAGTTGTCGTTCCAGCTGCGCACGCTGTTGAACTCGGGCAGGTTCTCCGTCAGAAGCGCAGTGTCTCCCCAGCGGACGATGTCCCAGAAGCGGATACCCTCACCCACGAACTCTCTGCGGCGTTCCAGCTTGATGTTCTCTACAGTTGCGGGAATTGAGCTCTCAGCACCGAAAGCACGCTGACGCACCTGATCGAGAGCTGACTGGGCAGTGATGCCGCCCACTGCCGACTGCCCATGAACGGCAATCATCTCAGCGTAGGTGAGCAGTGTCTCCGCATAGCGGAAGATGCGCAGGTTATTACAGTAGTTCAGGTCGACATCACCCTGCGGGTTGTAGCCCACGCGGGCAGCATATTTAGCCATGAAGAGACCTGTATCCTGGAAACGTCCGGTATACTGACCCGCCTCCCAGCTGTTGATCGATCCCTCTCTGCGGCTGTCACCCTCTTCGTAGAGGTCCCACACCGGCTGACGTACGGGACCGAATCCCCATCCACCTTTGTAGTCACCTGTTTCACTCCCGCCTTTCAGTTCATTGGGAGAGATAAATGCCGGGAGGTTGGTGCCGTAGCCCTGCCATCCGCTGGCCCATGTTTTACCTTCGGGAAGATGGTTCGCTTCGAAGATCGACTCCTGGTTGAACTCACCCGCATCGACCCATATCTCCGAAAAATCGGGCATGAGGCTATACTCATTACTGCTGATAATCTCTGCCATCTCTGTTGTTACCTCGCCATAGCGGCTCTGATCCTTCTGATACATCACCACGCGTGCTTTCAGCATAAGGGCTGCAGCTCTTGAGATACGTCCGGCATTGTTGCCGCTCGTTTTCATCGGCAGGTAGCCATCAGTGGTAGCTACATCCAGATCTTCCATGATCTCGGCATAGATCTCATCTGCCTGATACTGCCGGGTCATATAGGGAGGCTCAGTGAGCGGTGCTTCGAAATAGGGCACATTACCCCAGAATTTCCAGAGCCAGTGTGTATAGTAAGCACGCAGGAAGTGACCCTCCGCCTTGTATTGGTTGAGCTTCTTAATGTCGGCATCTGTCTCGAAGCCCACCGCGTTCTCGCAGGCAGCGATCACGTTGTTGCTGCGTGCAATACCGCTGTAGTTGATGTTCCATAGTCCGTTGATGTTCTCCTCGGGGGTAGTGGTGAAGAGCGAAAGCAGATAGAGCTGATGCTGGTCACCAGCGTCACCGCCGCCCTTGAAGATATCATCCGAACGAAGGTCAGACATCAGCACGAGGCTGTTATAGTTGTTGTCGGCATAACTGTCGAAAAGCAGGATCTGGTAGGCAGCAGCCAGGTTGGAGAGGATAGCCCCCTCGGTGGCAGCCTCACCAGCTGCCTGCCGCTCGGTGGTCGCGTTGGTCAGGAAGTCGTCGGTACAAGAGACGAACCCCGCCAGCATGATGATGATCAATAGGTTGATATATTTTTTCATAGGAATAATTATTTTTTAGAATGAGATATTAGCGCCTAACGAGATGGTGCGTGCCTGCGGATAGATACCGCGGTCGACGCCGATGGTGGTGTATCCTCCTGAAGCAATTTCAGGGTCAAAGCCGTCATAGGCGGTCAGGGTGAGCAGGTTATCGGCAGAGATATAGATCCTGAGCCGTTGTACCGAGATCTTCTTCGTCAGGTAATCAGGGAGGGTATAACCCAGCTGTGCTGATTTCAGACGCATGTAGGAGCCATCTTTTATATAGAGATCAGATGAGCGCCAGTTACCGTTGGGGTTGGCCGATGTCATGCGGGGGATCCTGGTTGAGGTCCCTTCACCGTGCCAGCGGTCGAGGATCCATGCCGGGCGGTTGGCCGCCGGGATATCACCGCGCTGTGCGAAGTCGAAGATATCGTTGCCGACAGTTCCCTGGAAAAACATGTTCACATCAAACCCTTTCCAGTCGGCACCCAGCGTGACACCATAGGTCCAGTCGGGAGCACCCTTACCGATTTTCGTCTTGTCGTCGTCGCTGATGACGCCGTCACCGTTTGTATCCACGAAGCGTACATCACCCGGTTTGGCCGTCGGCTGCATTCTGGCACCTTCGTTGTTCACATAACCATCCACTTCGGCCTGGTTCTGGAAGAGGCCGTCGGTTTTAAAACCGTAGAAGTAGGGGAAGACCTCACCGTTCATACCCTTCACGTAGCTGCCTACACCTGAAGCACCTGCATTCTCATAGATCTGTTCTCCGGTTTCGTTACCGAGGTTGATCAGTTTGTTCTGCAGGTAGGAGGCGTTGGCTGAGACGAAGTAGTTGAAGTCGCCGGCGCTGTTCTTCCATCCCAGTTCAAATTCCACACCACGGTTCTCCATATCACCCACGTTGGCGATGGGAGCACCCAGTCCTACGTAGGAGGGGATGGGCTGGTACATCAGCATGTCGTTGGTCGCCTTGGTGAAGTAGTCGAAGCCGAAGGTGAGGCGGCTGTTAAAGAAACGAGCTTCGAGACCCAGGTCGGTCTGCACCGACTCCTCCCACTTCACATCAGGGTTGGGTATATATCCGGGAGAGCTTCCGTACTGCATGGAACCTGTGATCTCACCCACCTTGGCGGGGTCAGCATTGTTCACCTGGTAGCCACCTCCGAAGTAGTAGTTCTGTCCCCCATCCATCAGCGAGGTATAGAGGAAGTTACCGATCCGGTCGTTACCGTTCTTACCCCAGCTGAAGCGCAGCTTCAGGTAGTCGAACCACTCGGGGCGGCTCTCCATAA
>JAAYGM010000298.1 GCA_012727735.1 Bacteroidales bacterium
AAAATCGTACTTTTGTCCCCAAATATTAAAAAGGAAAAAGTGAATGGAGAAATTAAGTTACGCATTAGGGATGAGTATGGCCTCAAATCTTATGAATTCGGGGTTGAGACAGCTGGATGTTGAATCATTCGTGAAAGCCTTCACCGAGATCATGAACAACGGCACTCCCTCCTTGAGTCCCCAGGAAGCCAATGAGCTTATCCAGCAATTTTTCAGTAAAAAACAGGATGAGATGCTCGGGAATAACCTTGAAGAGGGAAAAGCCTTTTTGCAGGAAAACAGTCTGCAGGAGAACGTGGTGACCCTGCCCAGCGGTCTACAGTATGAGATACTGAACGAAGGAAGTGGTGAAAAACCCAAAGCTACCGATAAGGTGAAATGTCACTATCATGGCACGCTCCTCAATGGTACTGTATTTGACAGTTCCGTACAACGTGGTCAACTCGCGGTGTTTGGGGTGAACCAGGTGATCAAGGGATGGGTGGAGGCATTGCAGCTGATGGCTGTAGGTTCGAAATGGAGATTGTTTATCCCCCCTCATCTTGCCTATGGAGCACAGGGTGCCGGCAGCTCTATTGAGCCCAACGCCACGCTTATTTTTGAGGTGGAATTATTGGGGATTGAATAACCTTCGTATACTACAAAAAAAGTCTCTTTTTGAGATAAGATATTATAGAAACAGCAATAGAATCAGAATCAGAAAATTTAAATTAAAAAAGAAAAATGAAAAAAACGATTTTAGGCACATTGAGTGCATTGACAGTGTTAGCAGTGATGATGGTATCCTGTGGTGGTGCCTCAACACCCAAAACCTCCCTGAAGAATTCAGTGGACAGTGTCTCCTACGCATATGGCGTTAGTATGGCCGATCAGGGTCTGGTACAGTTCCTGGAGCAGTCGGGCGTGTTGCAAAACACCTCCACCATCGAATATGATTATCAGATGAAGATGACTGCAGCCGACTCCACACAGCGTGTAGTATTGCAAAAGGAGCTGGATGCAAAAATTGATTCAGTGAACAAGCTCAATGCTCCCCGGCTCAATGAGTTTATCAAGGGGATGACGGAGGCGATGGATCTTGAGGAGAAATCACCTTATGCCAATGGGTTGAGCATCGGTGTGCAGTTCTCTCAGCAGATGCTTCCACAGTTCAGCGACATGCTTTTCGGATCTGATTCCACCAAGAAGGTGAACAGGGATCAGGTGTTGGCAGGTCTTATCTCCACATTGAAGAATCAGGAGCTGGCCATCAGCAAGACAGATGCCAACGGTTTGATCCAGGCAGAAGTGGAGAAAGCGCAATCAGCCACTCAGGCACGTCAGGAGGAAGAACTCAAGGCGCAGAATCAGGAGAGTATTGCTGCAGGTGATGCTTTCATGGCCGAGAATGCCAAAAAAGCGGGCGTGGTTACACTCCCCAGCGGCTTGCAATATGAAATCATCCGTGCAGGCAACGGCGCTATCCCTGTTGATACCGATCAGGTGAAGGTGCATTATCACGGTACTTTGATCGACGGCACTGTATTTGACAGCAGCGTTG
>JAAYGM010000040.1 GCA_012727735.1 Bacteroidales bacterium
GCTACAATGTCACATCCTCTCTCTGAAAACGCCTTTGGCGAGGTTCAGTGGCTTCTGAACTGTGCCGCTCATTGCTGCGGAAAATATCGCCGGGATCTGCAGGCCGCAGATAATCGAGCCAGATGAAGCTGCCCAAACGGGCATCTTCCGGGTTCAGTTGCGGCAGGGGAGTTGTTACAGCCCTGGTGGATGACCAAAGCTTCAGCCTTTCAATCTGTTTGTTCTTAATATCCATTGACAGATATGCGCTCTCCGTTTTATTAAGACCAATAATGGCACTGTCTTTTTCAACAAGATAGTACAACGATTCCGCATTGCCCTCCACCAGCACGTGGTACAAATCTCCATCGCGGAATAAGGCGGTCATGTCTCTTCCGGCCAGCTGATTGTACTGCTGCTCCTTCATCCTGTCCTGCACAGCCAGCGCGTAATCTTTTATAATAGCTTTTTCTATTGTAGAGTCGTTCAGATAGATGTCGATCTGATTACCCAGGATCTGATTATTGTCGTTCCATATAACGGGATCACCAACCATGTAAACCATAGAGTCACGTGATGAGTAATGCAGTGAATCGCACACACCCTGGATGTCAGACCGATAGAAACGGACTTCATAGAACGCTTTGATATCACGATTCGTGGAATCGGTCAGCATCACCAGGGTGTCACCATGCACGAACATGCTTTCCTGCTGGGAGTAATCGATAGCAAAGGCCGAATCGGTTGCAAGACCGTACTCGGTCTTTTCATTATAGAACCCGTAATTGCCCTGTAGAATAGCTTTTTTCTCCCTGTCTTCCAGATACATGTTGCCAAACACCTCTCCCTCACCGCTCTGACGGTTATAGAGGATCGTGTCACCGATCAGTACTTTCATCCCGTCGTTGCTGTATACTTCCGAACGATCCAGCAGCCGGGCATCATCCGTGGCAGTGTTATACCAGCCCCTGCTGGTATGTACATAGCCACTGTCTGATACGATGCGTGAGGGTCCGAGGATATCTGCATATTTCGTTTCCGTGTTGTACTTCAATGTATCTGCATAGATCACATAATCTTCATTCACCAACTTCACACTATCACTGAAGAGAGCCTGTTTTGTATCCGGGTCATACTGCCCCCAGAAAGAGGTTAATTCATTCTCCTCATCTACCAGCATGCCCCCCTCGAAGTAATAGCCAAGATTTTCCGAGCGGTCGTAATCAAGGCTGTCTGTGAAAAGCGTGACTGTACGGTCCTCCATCCGTATGTTCTCCCGAAGTTGCGCAAGCTGCGTGTTACCGTCGTAATGCAGGTAATCACCATAGACAAAGATGGTGTCACCCTGTTCCATCCTCACATTACTAAAAGCTTCAAATGTGTTGGTTTGCTGATAAAGATAGGCACTGTCGCAATACATGAATGCACCATCATGAAAGAAGGTCACGTTACCGGTCAGGATCTCGGCATCAAATCCGGTTCTCTTGCTCCACAAGTCCGCCTTTCTCAGCTCGACAATCTGCACATCAGGTGTTACCGATGACGTAACGGGAGGGGGTTGTTGTGCTTTAGCCGACGCCATGATGACAAAAAGCACACTTAAGAGAAGTATGCTTTCCTGTATGAATGAACCTTGTCTTTTCATCTTAAAAAGAGGTTGTTATTTTTGCCATCCTTTGTATTTGAGATCACACCCCTGCCAGTCGGGATCTATTCGCACATAGGTTTTTTCAATCTTCTTCTGCAGCCACTCATCAACCAGGTCCTGCTGCCTGGCGTTCTCTGCCATCTGCTTGATGATCTGATAATCACTACTGAGTGTAGCCTTGTGCCCTTCATTGCGGGCCGTTATCTTGATCATGGCAGCCACCTGCCTCCCCTTATCATTGAGCATGATGAACGGTTCCGAGATCTCTCCTTCCTTCATCTCTCCGGCTATCTTTGCGATGTCCTGATTCAATTCGTTCAGTGCAAAACGGGGTGTACCGGAATTGGCGCTGCGAGAATTGTTCACCATGATCCCTTTGTTGTTGCGTGTATCCTTATCGGCTGAAAAGAATGTTGCAGCCTCGTCGAATGTAATCTTTTTATCGGTAATACCAACACGGATTGAATCAAGTCTTACAAGAGCCGTATCGAGTGATTCCTGCGGCACTTTTGGTTTGAGAAGAATATGACGAAAATTACCCATATCACCTCTGCGTTCAATCAGTTGAATAATATGAAAACCATATTCCGACTCCACCACGTTGGATACTTTCTTGGGGTCACTCAGAGCAAAGGCTGCATTGGCAAATTCAGGAACGAATCCTGATCGATTCATAAAACCGAGTTCACCACCTTTCATCGCTGACGGGTCCTCGGAATGCAACAGTGCCAGAGTTGAAAATTCCCTCTCACCGCTATTGATCTGATCGGTATATTCACGCAGACGGGATTTCACCTTGTCTATCTCTTCCAGCGGTATCTTGGGCTCAACGGTTATGATCTGTACCTCCAGCGTGGTTGGTATAAAGGGCAGACTATCCTGCGGCAGGGTGTTGTAATACTTCCTGATTTCTGACGGTGTCAGCTGTACACTGCCGAAATGCTTCTGCTGTACACCCTCCACAAGTTGTTGCTCGCGTATCTGCTGACGCAGATCATCCCGGATACCGGATATTTTTTTTCCGTAATATTCTTCCAGTCTCTCTACAGAACCGGATGATGCGATGTACTCATCTACCAGATACTCAAGTGTACGATTCACATTCGATTCCTGTACCTCTATACTGTCCAGTTTCGCCTGATCGAGAAAGAGCTTCCTTATAGCCAGTTGTTCCGGGATGAAACAGTATGGATCTCCATCAATGCGCTGGTTTTGCATCAGAATCTCTTTGCGGTATTCCTCTACTTCCGATTTCAGGATGGCTTCGTCACCCACCACCCAGACAATCTCATCAATTACGTTATTTTGAGCAATAACATACTGATTAGCTGACAATGCAAGAAGAAAAAGCAATATCTTAAATGAATACTTCATAGAACAATCTGTTTAAAAATAGCGATGTAAAAGTAGTGATAATCCACTAAGCTGCAAAATAGTTTGATGGTTAAAAGTAGTTATAAAGGATTGACACTTTGAAATTTCGGAGATGAAGGCCATAAAAAGAACAGA
Organism: Bacteroidales bacterium; assembly: GCA_012727735.1. GTDB lineage: Bacteria > Bacteroidota > Bacteroidia > Bacteroidales > Dysgonomonadaceae > Proteiniphilum. The sequence goes on from JAAYGM010000040.1 coordinate 3,137, forward strand.
GACACCCTAAGTAGCATCTCTGTTCAAAAAATATCAAAACCTCTTGTTCAACCTTCTATAGCTGCCTGTGCTGCTGCCAGACGAGCGATAGGCACACGGAAAGGAGAACATGAAACGTAGTTCAGACCAACAGTATGGCAGAACTTAACCGAGGAAGGCTCACCACCATGTTCACCACAGATGCCACATTTAAGTGTCGGACGCACTTCACGTCCTTTTTGCACAGCCATGCGAACAAGTTGTCCAACACCGTTCTGATCTATCACAGCGAAGGGATCATGTTTCAGGATCCCCTTATCGAGATACATTGGCAGGAACTTAGCCACATCGTCACGACTGTAACCAAATGTCAACTGCGTAAGGTCGTTGGTGCCAAAGGAGAAGAAATCAGCCTCTCTGGCTATCTTATGAGCTGTGAGCGCTGCACGCGGAATCTCAATCATCGTACCAATCTTATATTCCACAGAGTCACTCTTCTCGGCAAACACCTTCTGAATGGTGTTTTCAATGATATCTTTCTGCGCCATGAACTCATAGACGATGCCGGTGAGGGGAACCATGATCTCCGGTATGGCTTTAATACCCTCCTCCTTCAGTTCTATTGCAGCCTCAATGATGGCACGCGTCTGCATCTCTGTTATTTCGGGATAGAGGTTCCCAAGGCGACAACCCCTCAAGCCCAGCATGGGGTTAGACTCCATAAGACCTTCCACACGGTCGTGAATATCTTTGTATGAAATTCCCATCACTTTGGCCATCTCCATCTGTCCTTTTTCGTCATGGGGCACAAACTCATGCAATGGCGGGTCAAGCAGACGGATGGTCACGGCAAAACCGTCCATGGCCCTGAAAATCCCCACAAAGTCCTTTTTCTGCAGCGGAAGTAGTTTCTCCAGTGCCTTACGTCGTCCCTCTTCATCTTTCGCAAGAATCATCTCACGCATGGTGATAATCTTGTCCTCCTCGAAGAACATATGCTCGGTACGGCACAACCCGATACCTTTGGCTCCGAAGTTACGGGCTACCAAAGCATCGTGAGGGGTGTCGGCGTTGGTTCTGACATCCATACGGGCATACTTTTCCGCAAGCTTCATCAGTTCATTAAAATCGGCGTCAATCTCTGCATCCTGAGTGATTATTTTACCCTCATAGACGTTCCCGGTAGAGCCATCCAGCGATATCCAGTCTCCCTCTTTCAATTCCTTACCGTTAACTGTCATCGTGCGTGTTTTATAATCGATTACCAGATTGTTGGCTGCCGACACACAACACTTGCCCATTCCGCGTGCAACCACAGCTGCATGTGAGGTCATTCCTCCGCGGGCGGTGAGAATGCCTTGTGACGATGCCATACCTCGCAGGTCTTCAGGCGAGGTCTCTGTCCGACAGAGTATCACCTTTTTACCCTCTTTGTACCACTCTTCAGCCTCATCGGCATGAAAAACAACCTGTCCTGCAGCAGCTCCCGGTGATGCCGGCAGCCCGTGAGTAACCGGTTTTGCCTTGGCAAGCGCTTTCTTATCAAAAACAGGGTGAAGCAATTCATCCAGTTTCTCTGGATCACAGCGCTTCAATGCGGTTTTCTCATCGATGTACCCCTGATAGAGCATATCAATGGCAATCTTCACCATCGCTGCACCAGTACGTTTTCCACTACGTGTTTGCAATATCCAGAGCTTACTATCCTGAATGGTAAATTCAAGATCCTGCATATCTTTAAAATAATCTTCCAGCTTTTGTTGTACTTCAATAAGCTCTTTCGCACACTCAGGCAATGCTTCTTCAAGCGAAGGATAACTGGCTGCGCGTTCCTCTTCGGAGATACCTTTCATCTTTGCCCAACGTCGGGATCCTTCGAGGGTGATTTCCTGCGGAGTACGTACACCTGCCACCACATCCTCACCCTGCGCATCAATCAGGTATTCACCATTGAATATATCTTCTCCTGTTGCTGCATCGCGGGTAAAGGCAACACCTGTTCCGGATGTCTTGCCCATATTCCCGTAAACCATCGCCTGCACATTGACAGCCGTACCCCACTCTTCAGGGAAGTTACTCATCTTCCGGTAGAGAATAGCACGTTCATTCATCCAGCTGTCAAAAACAGAACAGACTGCTCCCCACAACTGATCCCAGGGATTAACAGGGAAATCATTGCCGGTATTTTTTTTCACTGCAGCTTTGAATCTTTTCACCAGCTCTTTCAGATCTTCAGTGGTGAAATCAGTATCCAACTCAATCCCTTTCGATTTCTTCATTTCATCCATGATTTCTTCAAAGGGATCTTCATCTTCCTTGGTCTGAGGCTTTAATCCGAGCACCACGTCGCCATACATCTGTACAAAACGACGATAAGAATCCCACGCGAAACGTTCATTGCCTGATTTGCGGGCAATTCCCTCTACTGCATCATCGTTCAATCCGAGATTCAATACGGTGTCCATCATACCCGGCATAGAAACGCGGGCACCGGAACGGACTGAGACAAGACAGGGGTTCTCCTTATCTCCGAATTTTGTCCCTGTCTGCTTTTCAATCAGGAGAACAGCCTTTTCAACCTCCTCTTTCAAGACGCCGATCACATACTCTTTTCCTAATTCATTGTATTCAGTGCAGACCTCTGTAGTGATGGTAAATCCAGGAGGAACGGGAACACCAATCAAGTTCATTTCGGCAAGGTTCGCTCCTTTACCTCCAAGCAGGTTTTTCATATCTGCCCGCCCTTCAGCTGCGCCGTTTCCAAAGGTGTAGACTCTCTTTTTTTCCATTTGATGTTAAGTATTGATTATTTGAATGTTAAATTATTATTCAATTATTTCTCTATCATCATGCAAATATAATAATTTATCTAAAAAAAGATATCATTATGACAAATAGCTTTTTTCTATATGATGTGATTATTGAACCATCATCATGGTATCCACAGTAAACGGATCTCTTGCCTGAGGAGCAGGAGACAGCTCAGGTGAGCTGACCTCAACAGAGTCAGTCCCATTCTCTCCGAGATAAATACTGTGCAATTGAATGCTTGAGGCATTGCCGGATCTATCCTGTAAATGTACAAAACCGTTTATTTGGGTAAGTGTATCACCCGGGATAAATCTCGAGGCATCCATGTGATAGGATTTATTTTCTCTGATGTCGTGCGATTGGGAAATAATAGTGTCGCCATACACCAGCGTGAGCATGGATGATAAATCGGAGGTGAACAGCGGAGGAACACCAATTACGCTGAAAGTAAATGAAAATTCATCCCCTGGCATCCTGCTGCTTATCTCCGCAGAATCTAACCGGAAATGAAACCCTGTTTTTGCACCGGGTATTGAAAATGAGTAGTAGGAAGGGATATAGGATGGGGATAAAAGTGCCGGATCGATAACCTGTTCTGCTCTTATCCGCTCCAAATTCCTGTCAATATCTTTACGTGCACGTTGAATTCGCACCTTCACAGAATCGTTCATCTTCAGGTAGAGATCTATTCGGTCTGAATACCATGACAAGGATGTATCCCACTGTGCCTGTGTCACTTTATGCGCCATGAAGACTTTGTTTATATATGCTTCTTTCTTCTCAGGAGTGTTGAAGCTGCCATAATCATTTTCCAGGGTTGCCTCAGCAATGTAGACATCATACATCAGCTGCTCCATACTCTTCCTGTTCAACACCTCCCTGGGACGGTTCTGACAAGAGGAGATCATCATGATCAAAAGAATATTTAAAAAGAGATATGAAATATTGCTAGATTTCACCTGTGATTACTTTTTCTTCTTTTTCCTTTTCAAGATCTTCACGCTCTTTTTTCGAGAGCAAAGAATAAGACAACGTTTTCCTGTAAAAGAGCAATATCAGAATAACCCCGACGGTGATTGCCGAATCGGCTATATTAAATATGAACCGAAAGAAAAGATACTCCTGCCCTCCTACTACTGGTACCCAGTCAGGATAAGTACCGCTAATCATTGGGAAGTATAACATATCTACCACCTTACCGTGAAGTAAAGAAGCATATCCTTCACCCCAGGGTACAAAAGAGGAGAGATGACCGGGGTAACTGGCTTCGAATATAACTCCGTAGAAGATGCTGTCGATAATATTTCCCGAGGCCCCAGCAAGCACGAGGGTCACACATATTATGAACCCGATTTTATAATTGGCCCTTACCAGTCGCCTGATATAAAACACAATAAGGGCAACGGCGATGATACGAAAAAGTGAAAGAAAGAGCTTCCCTCCGGCTTCAATCCCAAAAGCCATCCCATTGTTTTCAACAAAATATATCTTGAACCAGTCGGCAATATGAATGGTGTCATACAATCCCATGTGTGTTTTCACCCATATCTTGGAAAACTGATCGACGAGAAGAATCAGAAATACGACAGCCACGGCAATCCATGCTTTCTGTGTGCTATTATTCATACATCAAATTTAGGGGTATATATCCATTGAAAGGAGTATTACCCCTCTCTCTCCTGTGCGCAGATATCATTGGAACTCTCATGCGACGATAATTATTACTTCTTCTTCCCGGATTTGGCTTCAATGCTCAACGTGGCATGTGGCACAGCACGAAGACGCTCCATGGGGATCAGCTTGCCTGTTTCACGACAAACACCGTATGTTCCGTTTTCGATTCGGATCAGGGCTGCCTGTAAATTCTGAATAAATTTCATCTGACGTTGTGCCAGCCGTCCTGCTTCTTCTTTTGAAAGAGTGGAAGCTCCCTCTTCCAACACTTTGTAGGTGGGTGAGGTATCAACCGTGTCATTACCGTCAGTGTTCGTTACAGCAGCGCGATAATTTTCATACTCCTGTTTCGCAACCTGCAGTTTTTCATTAATAATCGCACGGAATTCTTCCAACTCCGAATCTGAATATCTCGTCTTTTCACTCATAATAAATTGGGTTTAGGGCTGTGTCTCTTTCTGGAATCAGAGTTTCATTACAACAACCGCAGTTTTATATTGTTCACTTTTCAATAGCCGTACAAAGGTACATATAAAACAAATAATTCTCAATTGTTTTTATTTATACTGATAGTCAGGAGCTGATCATCAATTTCTATCACATTTTCAAGCTGTTCGTTCACAATGATTATCTCATCAGCCAGCACCTGATTCCTGATATAACTGGCATTATCAGTAATAGCCGTATCAAATGCCGGGTTTGAGGAAAGTTTGATGGTGATGCGGTCTGTGATCTCCAGATTGTTTGCCTTGCGGATGTTCTGAATCCTGTTCACCAACTCACGGGCAATACCTTCTTTCTGAAGCGCATCTGTGAGTGTGATATCGAGCGCAACGGTCAACCGGCCCTCATTACCAACCAGCCATCCGGGGATATCTTCCGAAATAATCTCCACATCATCCGTTGTGATCACTGCTTCCTGCCCATCGACATACAACGTGAAAGCACCATTCTTTTCCAGTTCAATGATTTCACTTTTCTCCATTCCCTGTATCTTTAGCGCAAGCTGCTTCATGATTTTACCATAACGCGGGCCCAGTTTCTTAAAATCAGGTTTCACTCTCTTCACCAGCATCTCATTGGCTGAATCAACAAATTTCAACTCTTTCACATTCACCTCACCTAGGATGAGTGACTCAACCGACTGAATGTTTCGTTTCTGTTCCTCATTCACCAGCGGGATCATGATCTTCGAGAGCGGCTGCCGCACTTTTATGTTCACCTTCCTGCGCAGTGCAAGCACGATGGAGGATGCTGTCTGTGCGAGATACATCTGTTCTTCGAGTTGTTTATCAATTAATGAGCTGTCGGGTACAGGGAAATCAGCCAGATGCACCGACTCAAAATGTTCTCTTCCGTTTGTAGATGTCAGATCGAGATACAGTCTGTCGGCATAAAACGGGGCTATGGGTGCCATCAGTTTCGCCACTGTCACCAGACAGTGATACAATGTTTGATAGGCCGACAATTTATCATCTGTCATCTCCCCACCCCAGAAACGTTTGCGGTTCAGACGAACGAACCAGTTACTGAGATTATCGTTCACAAAATCGGAGATGGCACGCCCCGCTTTGGTTGGTTCATAGGCACTGTATCCCTGCTCTACTTCTTCCACCAGTGAGTTCAACAATGAAATGATCCAGCGATCAATTTCAGGGCGTTGATTGATTGCTATCTGCGGGTATTGATTGCGAAAATCATCCACATTGGCATAGAGCACGAAGAAAGAATACGTGTTGAAGAGCGTTCCAAAGAACTTGCGTCGTGCCTCTTCCACCCCTTCAATATCAAACTTCAGGTTATCCCAGGGTGAAGCGTTAGTGATCATGTACCACCGCAGTGGATCGGAACCATGCTTTTCAATCGTTTCGAAGGGATCCACGGCATTACCTAACCGCTTGGACATCTTATTCCCGTTTTTATCGAGCACCAGCCCGTTAGAAATCACATTTTTGAATGCCACACTACCTTTCACCATCGCTGCAATGGCATGCAGTGTGTAAAACCATCCCCTTGTCTGATCCACTCCCTCGGCAATAAAATCGGCAGGAAACACTTTCTGAAACTCCTCTTCCCGGATATGAGGGTAGAAAACCTGCGCAAATGGCATGGCACCACTGTCAAACCAGACATCAATCAGATCCGGTTCACGGTGCATTGGCAGACCGCTGTCAGAGACCAGAACGATCTGATCAACATAGGGACGGTGCAGATCTATCTGATCATACTCCAGCCTTTTATATTCCTGTAAGTCAAGACCTTTCCACGGAAGCTCAGCCATTACACCGGCATCCATTGCCTTCTGCAACTCTTCCTGCAGCTCTTTCACAGAACCGATACACTTTTCTTCTTTTCCATCTTCACTTCGCCATATAGGCAGGGGGGTACCCCAGTAGCGACTTCGGCTCAGGTTCCAGTCCTGCAGGTTCTCGAGCCACTTCCCGAAACGGCCCGTCCCGGTGGACTGGGGTTTCCAGTTGATTGTATTGTTCAGCTCAATCATTCTCTCACGACAGGCCGTTGTCCGTATAAACCAGCTATCGAGCGGGTAATAGAGCACAGGCTTATCTGTACGCCAGCAATGCGGATAACTATGTACATGCTTTTCAATGCGGAAAGCCCTGTTTTGCTGTTTCAGCATGACCGCCAGATCCACATCGAGGGTAGTATCATCATCAGTGAGTGAGTCATCGTAGGCATTCTTCACGTATCTCCCGGCATATTCAGCGTACAACGCAACATTCACATTGTTTTGTACAAACAGGGGATCGAGCTCTTCCAAAGAGAAAAACTTACCGGTCAGGTCCACCATGGGTCTGAGTATTCCCTCTGTGTCGGTCAGCGTCAATCCGGGCACATCATTTTCTTTCCCCACCTTCGCATCATCCGCACCAAATGTGGGAGCAATATGAACGATCCCCGTACCATCTTCAGTGGTGACAAAATCGCCTGTAACCACTGTCAACGCACGGTCAGTAACTTTTACCCAGGGAATAAGCTGTTCATAACTGATTCCGGCAAGCTCAATACCTTTCCATACTTTATCAAGCACCCTGAATGGAATGTTTTTATCTCCCGGGTTATATTCATCGAGAGACAATGATTCATTTTTTTCAGGGAAATAGAGATGAAGCAGGTTCTTTGCCAATATCACAGTTATGGGCTTACCTGTATATTGATTATAAGTCTGTACAGCGATATAATCTATGTTTTTCCCTACAGCCAGCAACATATTGGAAGGCAGGGTCCATGGTGTGGTTGTCCATGCCAGAAAGAAAGGTTCGCCAAAAGCACTCCACTCAGGTAGCGGTTCTTTAATCAGGAATTGTGCTGTACAGGTGGTATCCTTCACGTCGCGATAGCATCCCGGCTGGTTAAGTTCATGGGTGCTCAACCCGGTACCGGCAGCAGGGGAATAAGGCTGTATGGTATATCCCTTGTACATATAACCGTTGTTGTACAGCTCTTTAAGCAAATACCACAATGTTTCTATATAGCGGTTATCATAGGTAATATAAGGTTCACTCATATCCACCCAGTAACCCATTTTCCGGGTGAGATCTTCCCCCTCTTTGGTATACTTCATCACCTCAGTACGACAGGCTGCATTGTACTCCTCAACGCTTATTTTTTTACCAATATCTTCTTTTGTGATTCCTAATGTTTTCTCCACTCCCAGTTCTACCGGCAACCCGTGTGTATCCCATCCTGCTTTCCGGTTAACCAGAAAACCTTTCATGGTTTTGTAACGGCAGAAAATGTCTTTAATGGAACGTGCAATCACATGATGAATACCCGGCATTCCGTTTGCCGAGGGGGGACCTTCATAAAAAACAAACTGGGGATGTCCTTCGCGCGATTCCAGACTTCTCCTGAAGATGTCCTTCTCATCCCACACTTTCAACATATCCTTGTTTACATCTGAGAGATTCAACTGATTGTATTCCGGAAATTTTTTACTCATTATCAATGAATTTATACCATAAAAATTAAGATGCAAAGGTAGTAATAAAATAAGAAATGACAATTGAAAATAATTGTCAGTTACCACCACTAATTGTCTCACTTGAAGAAACTGACAGTTTTTTAACCGATATATTTGCCCATCTTGAGGAAAGAATCTATTTTTGATATCTGATCAATCACATTAAGGAAAAATGAGATACACCTTTTTAAATTTACTGCTCATAATATTGTTTTGGAACATAATCGGTTGTTCAGTTCAAAAAGAGACATCACTCAATCTCTCGTCATTCAATCTGAGATTAGATACAGAAAGCGATGGAGAGAATGCCTGGCCAAACAGGAAAGAGATGGTGAAAGGGGTGATTCGTTTTTATGAACTGGATATCATAGGAACACAGGAAGGCTTTAAACATCAGCTTGAAGACATACTGGAACTAGGAGACTACGCCTACGTGGGAGGTGGACGTGACGACGGTGTAGATGCAGGCGAACACTCAGCCATCATTTACAACAAAAATCGGTTTGAGGTGGTTAACAAAGGTGATTTTTGGTTTTCTGAAACGCCCGGAGTGCCGAGCAAGGGATGGGATGCGACATGCTGCAACCGCATCTGCTCATGGGCTAAGTTCAGGGAAAGAAAATCGGGAAAAGAGTTTTTTCTGTTTAATGCTCATTATGACCATGAGGGAAAAGAGGCACGCAGGAATTCATCGCTGCTTCTGCTGGACAACATAAAAAAAATCGCGGGGAATAATCCGGTTGTTGTTACCGGGGACTTCAATGCCACACCCGACTCTGAACCCATTCAAATCATCTACGATTCAGGCTTGCTAAACGATGCCTATCTTGTAACGCAAGCCCCACCCTATGGCACTGCAGGTACATTTAACTCCTTTCAGCCGGATGCTCCGATGAAGAACCGCATCGATTATATCTGGGTTACACCGGATGTACAGGTGATAAAATATGGTACACTCAATGATATGCAATACGGGCGTTTTCCGTCAGACCATTTCCCGGTGATGATTAAGGCAAAACTATAACGGAAAATTACCAATGTGAGAGTTAAACAGACCGCAGCCAAGCTGTGGCTGAAAAAAAGAGGCTGTCTCATAATATAAAATGAGATGGCCTTTTTTCTGTCTTATTTTTTCACCAAGAATCGATTTCTTCTGTTTTTCGAATGTGAGTTTCTAAACTTTCTGCTATTTGGAGGGTAAAA
>JAAYGM010000299.1 GCA_012727735.1 Bacteroidales bacterium
CACAGATTATCCAAACTGCAGGCATCATATACTGTTTGTACAGCCATGTGTGTAAATAGTAGTAATAAGGTGAGCATTGAAAAGGATATGGCCCCGTATGGTCTCGAAGCCAACGCAGTGAAAAGTGTGATCACTGACTTAATGCAGGAGGCAGCCCAATCGGCTATGCAGCTTATAGGAGCCAAATCTTACAAACTGAATCACATCGTGGGGCGCGCAACAATGGATAGTCGTCCTTTTCAGATCTTCGAGGGATCAAATGATATTCTCTATGCACAAATCACCCAAGGGTTGATGAAATTAATGAAACGGGTCAAAGAGAATAATGTTTTCCAATTTATGAATAGATATGATTTGACCGATAAAGCGGCAGATTATGTGAAAGAGCTGATGAATTTCAACATGGATATGGAGATGTCTCAACGTAAAACGGTGGGAATGGGTAAAGTGATCGGACGCATCATCTCAATGAACCAGGTGTTAAATCTGGCGCAAAAAGGTTTCCGGCAGGATCTGATAGAAGGTGCAATAAGCATGTTGAAGCAAGATATTTCAAAACTGATGGCCGGCTTTACATCTGATGATAAAAGTTCGGTCATTGAAGATTATCAGGAGAAGAGTGAATGGATTCAGTTTGTATGAACATCTTTTCGATATTGAAATAGTGTCTCCGAATTGGCACGATCACTTTTAGGGATTGTGATGTAAATTTCAGATGATACAGATTCAATAATATGCCTGAAAAGAGATGATCGATACTATTTGTTGGATAATAATCTCCATAATCTCTCCTGTCTCAAAACCAGTCCTGTCCAGACAATGATCCCGATGTATGCAGGAAAAAGGATGTGGGTAAATAATGGTGCCTCTACTCTTACGTTCGTTGCAACAGCGCCTCCTAAATATGCTGTCAGCAAAACAGCCCCAAAAAATGATGTCCCCGGTATTGCATAGAGGATGGTGAAGATCAGGAGCAGTGATCCAATGATGGGAATCGTTCCTTCAGGGTAACCCAGCTCAACGGTTGCTTTCACCGCTTCATCCATACCGGCAATTTTAGCAATTCCGTCAAACAGTAAAAAGAGTATCACTACTAAGCTGAGAACCGAGCCAATGGTTTTCTTCGGTTTTGTGTGCATAAACTATAAATTTCATTGTTAAACTGAACTGATTGAATATTACGGTGTAATTTCAAAATTATTAACAATGATCAGGAATAAATTGTTTGGTTCAGATAGCGACTTGTTTTATTTGTTGATTGTCAATGGCGCTTCGGTGTTAGTTAGTCATATCCAAATTATTGCCAATAAATGCAAAACAATTGCTACTGTTATATTTTACTTTATCCGCTGTTTTGCCTGTCAATATATCGCACTTGTTGGTAAGCAGGTTTCCTGTTAATCACAAAGGAACAACATCTCTTCTTCATTTCTCACTGCTAATGTCCCTAACCATGAAACTTTTTTTCCTTCCTGATCAATCTCGATCCTGTCATCAGCAGTACTGATTCTGTCTCCCGGAGCAAAAAGGATAACCTCTTTCACAAACCATATTTTTTTATCGATGATTGTTGCTGTGTTGTTGTCGGAGATAAAGATCTCATCCTTCTTTCTCCCTGCCAGCCTTAAGAATGTCTTATGCAACACCGTGCTGTCATTGATTGACTCGGCATGCATGGGGTCGAACCCCCTGAATTGAGGAGTCTGTTTGAATCTGAGTGTGATCTTTACTCCGGGCTGATTGATAAAATTCTGAAAGGAGTTCCGGTGTGCTGAAATAGCCCGGTTCGTGTGAAACTCACTGATGCGATAGTAGTTCGGATCAATCTCTATCTCCTCTTTTTGCGGAGTAAAACGGGAGATGAAAAAATCATATAACGGGAGATCCTGTGCATAATACTCTTTTTGCCAATGAAGGTAATAGCTGTCCAGTATGAAACACATGGCCATTCCGGAGGCGAGATGTCTGCCCCTTAGATTGTTTCTGCCATAGTAGGGGGTGGTTAGTGGAGCAAAGAAATACTTTTCATTATAATTGGATTTCAACGCCTCACTGATGGATGGCGATTGATTGTAATATCTGTATTCGCAGTAAAAAGCCGGACCTTCTATATTTTCAACCCTCTTCTCATATTCCAGGAAGTCACCAATGATCTGCTCACGTTCCAGCCTGCAACTGTAAAACTGATTCAACAGTTTCTGAAATTGTTTTTCGTCATTTTCAAAACAGAGCTGATAAAGGGTCTCCTGTTCATACAGTTTCAACGCATCATTCTTCACATTTTCGGGATAAACCATCAAAACAGCGGGGTCATCAGGCTTGATTTGTTTCATGCCACGACGTTGATAAACATGATGCAGCTCATGGAAAAGAATGGCAAGCACCTCCTCCTTATTTGAAAAGAAGTCGTTACCATAATCGACAATCGCAGTTATGACCCCGTTTATCTCCATCTGGGTTGCACCGAACAGCTGCAACTCTTTTTGTACACCGTGGTACAACCTGTCAGACACCTTAATAAAGCTCTCCGGAGGTGAGGGGTGGTCATAGAGGAGAGCAGGACCGTTGACCCTGTACAGGCATGCTGGTGCCAGTTGCATCCCTTCCCATATTTCATCCTTCACCATCGCTGCATTTTCATAAAAATCATCTATCGAAGAGAGATATATGCTGTCAATAGGCAGCAGCTGGTCTGGCTCCCCTCCCTGTAAAAGCGCACAGCTGAGCAGCACCATAAGAAAGGATGCCATAGTCCTTAATTTTGCGACACGCGGGTGTATGCCTGATATTGTATGATTCACGGGATTGTATTATTTATATTGACTTTCTTTCGGGATATTAATTATCAGTGATCTCTGAAATTCCATTTGGAATTGTCACTGTTCATGTCGAATTTCGCCAGGGTGGGAGTACTGTCACCGGAAGAGACCAGTGCTAACTTCTCGTCTGAATCCGGAACCACTCGTGGCATGATCCTGTATGTTCCATCGGTCAACTGATCGATTCGCC
>JAAYGM010000300.1 GCA_012727735.1 Bacteroidales bacterium
CAGTTGTAAACTTTACCCGGGGTGAAGAGGGGTGAATCGTAGAAAATGACTATTTTTGTCGGATGAAACAGAGATCACTCAAATATTTCATGTACCTGTCTATTGCAGCGGCAATAGTGACGATTCTGCTGAAATCATACGCCTACTATATCACCGGCTCCATGGGGCTTTTGTCTGATGCACTTGAATCGTTCGTGAATCTGTTTGCGGCAGTATTTGCCCTTGTGATGCTCACCATATCACAAAAACCAGCCGATGAGAGACATAAATACGGGCATGGCAAAGCTGAATATTTCTCCAGTGCCATAGAGGGTGCACTCATTCTGGTGGCGGCTTTCACGATCATCTGGGCGGCAGTCCCACGCATCATGAATCCTGCATCCCTTGAGAATGTGCACACCGGCCTTTTCATTTCACTGCTGGCCTCGCTGGTGAACCTTACTGTGGGGCTGACACTTATTCATCACGGGAAAAAGAATAAATCAATCCTGCTCGAGGCTGATGGCAGGCATCTGATGACCGATGTCTATACAACGGTCGGTGTGATAGTGGGTATCGTTCTGGTGATGCTTACAGGATGGTTGATCATCGACCCGATTATTGCCATACTGGTGGCATTGAATATTATCTATACCGGGTATAAGCTGATCAGCCGTTCAGCCAGCGGATTGATGGATGCCACCATCCCGGAAGAGGATCTGCAGAAAATAACCACCTACCTCGATTCAATAAAAGAACAGCATATTGAATATCATTCACTGCTGACCCGGGTTGCAGGACAACGAAAATTCATCTCCCTGCACCTGCTTATCCCCGGGGAGTGGACAGTGAAAAAGGGGCATGATTATGCAGATGATGTGGAAGAGACGATTATCAGCCTGTTTGATGAACCGGTGACCGTTCACACGCATATTGAGCCTGTGGAGGATCCGGCATCGATGAGGGATATCGGTATCGACCGCATCAGCATCGATAATGAGGGATGATGTTTACTGAATCATATGGATAAATAAAAAAAGACTGTTCGAAACAGTCTTTTTTTATACGAGGATGTTGTCTTTGTCAGATGACGGCAGAACCGATAAGGAACACACCTGCCAATGCTACGATGGCATACAACTCCGGGAAAACTGCCAGGATAAGTGTGTTGCCAAATACATCATGTCCCTGACCGATGGAGGCGATGCCGTTGGCACAAACCTGTCCCTGGCGGATGGAGGAGAAGAGCCCCACCAGTCCCATCGCCATGCCGCCGGCAAAGACAGCTGCCGCCTGGATGGAGGAGATCTCGGGTGTCAGTACGTTGAAGATGCTCTGAAACATGAAGTAACCGGCAAAACCGTATAACCCCTGTGTTCCCGGAAGAGCCGTCAATACAAGGAAATTACCAAACTTAGTGCTGTCTTTCTTCAACGCTCCGATAGCTGCATTCCCGGCAATAGAAACGCCATAGGCGCTACCGATACCTGAAAGTGCAATCATTAGTCCAATGCCTATATAGGCGATTAATAAATTGATGTCCATGTTGTTAATTGTTATTTGTTTTATATTTGATATCTCTCAATGAATTGAATTCTCTTTTTTTCAGCCGCTCACTATATAGCTCATGCAGCATATAACCACAGTTATCTCTTAAACGGATTGTATCTTTTTCCTCCACCTGCAAACTCAGCATTTTTATAGAACTCCACAAAGGTGAGGCGCATAGGGTGTACAATGGCGCCCAACACAGTCATGAAAATATTCATCGCATGTCCGAAGAGGAAGATGATAAGAAACACGATCGATCCTGCAATCACGTTGTCCGGTTTTAACCCCAGTGCCAGGCTGTTGAAGACACTCGCGAGGATACCTCCCGAGAGTCCCAGGGCAAAGAGTCGTACGTACGACAGCACATCGCCCAGCAGCCCTGTAGCCATATTGTAGGTGTCATACAGACCCAGTCCCAGGTTGAGCAGCGGGTTCTTCCCCGGTGAGTTGAAGAAGAAGATCAGTATGGCTGAGAGGGCAATGACGACCATGTGTACGACACCCCCCATCGCCAGCACAGCAGGGAAGAGATAGGCCACGATCACACTCAGCAGCAACAAAACCCACCCGATGGTGGAGAGCGCATGGATAAAACCGAACTGCCTGATACGGTTGAAGATCTTCAGGAACATCCCAAACATGATCTGTATCACACCCAGTATGAGTGAGAGCGCGAACATCTGCTGGTTATCGAAATAGACCTGCTCTTTCATATTCCGGAAAAAGGGAATATTCATTTCGTAAATGTTGAATCCGAAAAAACCGCCGGTGAGCAGACCGCACACGGTGGCGGAAGCACCCAGGATCTGCACAAGCCTGAGCATACCACGCATGGTCTTGCCCAGCTTCTCTTTCATGAAGATTGAGGCCAGCGTTGCCCCGACAAACAGAAAGACGCCATAGCCTATGTCTCCGAGAGCCAACCCGAAGAAGATCATGAAGAAGGGTGCGAAATAGGGTGTCAGGTCTATCTCGTTGTATCTGGGTAACATATAGAGCTCAGCGATCGGCTCAAAGAGACGTGTGAACCTGTTGTTCGCGAACTTGATGGGTACATCATCCTCCGGTTGTGGCTCAGCCATTTCGAAGTAGGCATTCTTCGATGACAGATAGGCGGCTATCTCCTTCTCGTTCTCCACGGGAGCCCACCCCTGCAGTAGCTTCAGCTTCTCTTCCGCCACCGGGGTGGCGCTGTGAGCTACTTTGGTGAATATGATTTTCGTGTTAAGCTCCTTCAGTGCCCCTTCCAGCGAGGGAAGGTCGGCTGTGAGCTGTCTCAATGCCTGATCCTGCTCAGCGATCTTCAGGTGTAATGACGTGATCAGTTTCTCCAGCTCTTCGAGGGAGATCTCAGGGCTCTTCATCTCCTCAATGTTCAGCTCATCGGGCAGATTGGCATTCTTCGAGTAGGTGACAAAGTAGGTCTTTGATCCTTCTCGTGTGATGATGACGGCATTATACAACTCCTCCCACTCAGTATTGTAGAATCTGTCGGGGGTGATGAGAAAGTGAAAATGATACCCCTCGCGCTCCAGTCGCAGGATATTTTCAGGGTCGAAATTACCCCAGGGACGCAGAGTATCACGCTCTTTGATGCTTACCTGTAACTGCTGGGTAAGGAGTGACTTTTCATCCTCTATCTTTTCGATCAGCGCAGGGATCTGCATTCCCCGTTCTAACTCCGGCTCATTGAGGGGGAGGGGTGACTTTTTATCGATCACCTTCTCCAGCGTTTTCTTCGCTTCGTTCAACAGCTTCGCCTCGGAGATAAACTGATGCAGTTCATCTTCATTCAGCGTTGTATTGTCCTGCACAACCACATGGATCATCCCCAGCTCACGCAGATCGTGAAGAAACTGATCATACTCCTTATGGAAGACCAGGAAAGTGAATTTCTTCATTCTTGCTACCATATGCTTCCCTCCTCTTCTTTTCGTTTCTCCTGGTGAGCACGCATGATCTTCTGTGACGATTTCGAGAGGTTCTCTTCATCTTCTAGGTAACGCTTGATCTTCAGGATCGCATCCTCATACCCGGGGATCTGCACTTTCTCGAACAGGTTCACCTTCTGTGTGGTTTTCTTTCTCGCATGTTCCAGCCTACGCAGCTTGATCTCATTGAAATCGCGACGGATGCCAATTTCGGCCAGCCTCTCAAGGGTATCCACACCATCGAGAAACCATTTGGGACGGGTGAAAAGACTGAAGGGCTTCAGTTCGAAATCAACCTTCTCCAATATGGGAAGGGCGACACCTGCGATCTTTTTCTTCGACAGATGCACATCTTTCACCCGCAGCAGGGTAGGGTCGAACTCGGTCCACATGCTCACCATCTTGTCGTAAGAGTGGATACTTTTTTCGAGTTCCTGCTCCAGCAGTTCAATCTCTTTCTTGGCTTTTTTCACCTCCATACGCAGTGCCGTCTCCTTGTTCTGCAATGTCGGGAGCGCACGTATACGCACGTTCAGCTGTTTTTCCAGCTGTTGACGTGATGTTTTATTATATTGAAATTTGATCGCCATTATTGCCAGTACTTATCCACTAATTCTTTTTTCATGTTCACTTCCGACGGTTTGAAGTGGTCGGAGAGAAATTTCCATGTTTTGTCCAGCATCTCAACCGTATCCAGATTTACGTCGATGGCAAGGATATATTCAGAATAGTCCCTTGCGAAGGAGAGTGTCCGCAGATCATAGTCGGTCAGGTCGAAGCCGTTCTCCTGTTTTGTTTTCGCGTTGGCCGCATCGGCGTAGAGCCGGACAGCTGCGTTCATCACCTGCGGGTGATCCTCACGTGTCTTCTTGCCCTGTACCAGCTGTTTGAGTCGTGAGAGCGAGCGGAACGGATCAACGATCACCTTGCCCACATCACTGTCGCGACGAAGGAAGAGCTGCCCCTCGGTGATATACCCCGTGTTGTCGGGTACAGCATGGGTGATGTCACCGCCTGAGAGGGTTGTCACGGCCACGATGGTGATGGATCCACCCGTCGGGAACTGTGCTGCTTTCTCATATATCTTCGCCAGGTCTGAATAGAGCGATCCCGGCATGGAATCCTTCGAGGGGATCTGATCCATACGGTTTGAGACAATCGACAACGCATCGGCGTAGGATGACATGTCGGTGAGCAGCACCAGCACCTTCTCATTTTTCTCCACGGCAAAGTATTCCGCTGCTGTCAGTGCCATATCGGGCACAAGCAGACGCTCCACTGCCGGGTTTTCTGTCGTGTTCATGAATGAGATGATACGGTCAAGCGCCCCGGCGTTGCTGAAGACATTCTTGAAAAAGAGGTAGTCGTCGTTGGTCATACCCATGCCGCCCAGGATAATCTTGTCGGCTTTGGCACGCAGTGCTACGGTGGCCATCACCTGGTTGAACGGCTGGTCAGGATCAGCAAAGAAGGGGATCTTTTGTCCCGACACCAGTGTGTTGTTCAGGTCGATACCGGCGATGCCGGTAGCGATCAGCTCGGAGGGTTGCTTTCTTCTCACAGGGTTCACGGAGGGACCACCGATAGGACGTTCTTCTCCCTCGGGTACCGGGCCTCCGTCGATCGGGTCACCATAGGCGTTGAAGAAGCGTCCTGCCAGCTGCTCACCCACCTTGAGTGAGGGTGCCTTACCCATGAAGATCACCTCTGCGTTGGTGGGGATACCTTCGGTACCCTGGAAGATCTGCATCGTCACCTCATCACCGATGATTTTCACCACCTGTGCCAGTCTGCCGTTGACCGTAGCCAGCTCATCGTAACCTATGTTGGTCGCCCTCACCGAGCAGGTGGCCTTGGTGATCTGGGTTATTTTTGTATATATTTTCTGAAATGCTTTTGCCATTTTATTTCGTTTTGCCGTTTTGTTGATTTGCCGATTGAATCATCACATCAGTTGATCCTTTTTTGTGATACCAGTTCCTGCAACTGCCTGTGATAATCATTGAACTTCTCTGATTTGAACTCCGCATAATTCATCTGCCTTCCGATATTGATCAGTTCCTTGAAATAGTCTGCCACCTTGTTGAAGTTATCGAACTCAAATTCGGTGCGGCAGACTTCGGTCACCATATCCAGAATGTGTTTCTGGCGTTCCATCGGTGTGACAGAATCGATCTCGTCAAAAGCATCCTGCTGCAGCACGATGAAGTCGATCAACTCAGATTTCCAGTAGGTGGTATGATACTCCACCGGAACACCGTCGTCACCCAGGATATTGATCTGTTCGGAGATCTCCTTTCCACGGAGCAAACGGGTCTTGGCCTCATTCACCTTCTCTGTCCAGTCATCAGAGATCTGTTTCGAGATCTCCTCCTCAAATTCGGGGTATTCAATGTATTTGGAATAGGATTCTATAGGGTTGATGGCCGGATAACGTTTCTTGTCGGCACGATCCTGCTCCAGTGCATAAAAACAGCGGGCTACCTTCTTGGTGTTCTCTGTCACCGGCTCTTTCAGGTTACCCCCGGCAGGTGATACTGTTCCAATGAAGGTGATCGATCCCTCTTCTCCGTTGTTCAGCTTCACATGTCCTGCACGGCCGTAGAAGTTGGAGATGATGGCTGAGAGGTCCATCGGGAATGCATCGGGACCGGGGAGCTCTTCCAGACGATTACTCATCTCACGCAGAGCCTGGGCCCATCGTGATGTGGAGTCGGCCATAAGAAGCACTTTCAATCCCATGGAGCGGTAATATTCTCCGATTGACATCGCTGTATATACCGATGCCTCACGCGCTGCCACCGGCATGTTGGAGGTGTTGGCTACGATAATCGTACGTTCCATCAGCTTACGCCCTGTATGAGGGTCGATCAGCTCGGGGAACTCGGTGAAGATCTCCACCACCTCGTTGGCACGCTCACCGCAGGCGGCAATGATCACGATATCAGCTTCGGCCTGCTTGGAGATGGCATGTTGCAGTACTGTCTTGCCTGTACCGAAAGCACCAGGGATAAACCCTGTTCCCCCTTCCACTATCGGGTTCAGCGTGTCGATTGAACGGACTCCCGTTTCGAGCAGCTTGTAGGGCCTGGGTTTCTCTTTGTATGTGGTAAGCGGCATTTTCACGGGCCATCGCTGAATCATATTGATCTCAGTCTCTTCCCCGTTTTGATCTTCCACGACAGCTATCGTCTTGTATATGTTGTACTCACCCTCTCCAATAATGCTTTTCAGCTTGTAATCCCCCTTCATGACAAAGGGCAGCATGATCTTGTGGGGCTGGAAGTTCTCGTCCACCTCACCCAGCCATGATCCGCCTGTTACGGTGTCACCCGGCACAGCTAACGGTTTAAAACGCCACAGCTTCTCTTCATCGAGAGGAAAAGTATATTCACCCCGTTTGAGGAAGACACCCTCCATCTTGTCGAGGTCGTTTTCAAGACCGTCGAGATTACGCTCCAGCAGTCCCGGCCCGAGCACCACCTCAAGCATATGACCCTGAAACTCCACCTCTGCATCTACCATCAGTCCCCTTGTACTCTCAAAAACCTGCACGTAGACATTTTTTCCTACAACCTTGATCACCTCCGACATCAGTCTGACACCTTCCAGGTTGATATAGGCTATCTCATTCTGGGCCACGGGACCATCCACTTCTACGATGACAAGGTTGGATATGATTCCTCTTACAATTCCTTTTGTTAACATATATGATTTTTGTTTTTTCTCAGTTAGCTCTCATCCGGCATCTCTATCCCGTCCTTGAGTCCGGAGATCAGTTCACGGAAAACTCGTTCACCCTCTTCAGCGTTCAGACTTACCCATCGTTCCAGTATCTGTAGTTTGCAGAGATAGGCAAAGATATATTCTATGTTGAAATAGTCCAGTGTTGTATTTTGTTCAAGCCAGTCCCAGCGAAACTTGTCGAGTTTTCGCTCCCGTTCGTAGATATCACCCTCTTCCGACAGGCGCTGAATGGCATCGAAATAGTCCAGCTCGAGCGTGATGCCGAAATCACGGGCATTGACGTTCTCGCGGATGATGATCGCCAGTTTGTTGTTGCCGACGATCACCTTTGTGA
>JAAYGM010000301.1 GCA_012727735.1 Bacteroidales bacterium
CGTTCATCGGGTAAACTCCCGCGAGATGTTACAGGACTTTTTTTTTCAAGGTGCCTTTGTTAATATGGTAACGAATGGCCGCCTCGCTGATTCCGTACTCCCGGGCTATGCTGTAGTAGCTGCGGCCTTCGTGAAGGCGTACCTGCACTTTCTTTTGTATATCAGGGGTGAACTTGTGGCATTGCCCACGGGTTTCTTTACGTGAGAAAAAGTATTCGGCGCCTTTTTGGCGGAATGTATTGGCATAACGTTCGATATTCTTGCGGTTTACACCAAGACAATCAGACAACTCCGTGATAGTGCATAAATTATTGACAACTAAATTACCTAAAATAAAACGGTAACTGTTTTTATCATTCAACCCGTGACAGTAGATGGGGTTACCGTTGTGCAGATAATAGACAAATTCATCGTTTTCATAAATGCCGACAGAGGAATTAACCAACTTGGTCGTGGGAGGAAAAAAAGGAAGTTGTGTTTGCATGACTATGTCGTTTTTCATGCAAATATACGACTTTTCCTGTTTGCGCTATATCCCCACACTTATACTTGAAAAACAATTAATTGACAAACTCCAAGTCAGGAGTTCTGAAGTTCAACTTTGATTGATCATGAAAAAATGGACGTGCAGGTTTATGGATGCATGAAACGAGCATAGCACAACAAAAAACCCGCATCGGAATTCCGACACGGGTTTAAAAAATATTTAGCAGCGTTTATTCTTCCACGGCTGCTTCCTGGAACAGGTTGGAGCGCTTGTTGGCGTTCAGCTTCTCGAAATCGTCGCGTGAGCCTACTACCAGCTTATCGAAATCTCTCTGTCCCGTTCCTGCAGGGATAAGATGTCCGCAGATCACGTTCTCTTTCAGGCCTTCCAGTGTGTCTGTCTTGCCGTTGATAGCGGCATCATTCAGTACTTTGGTCGTCTCCTGGAAAGAAGCGGCTGACATGAAGCTTGTTGTCTGCAGTGCGGCGCGTGTGATTCCCTGCAGCACCTGATTGGCTGTTGCCGGAATGGCGTCACGTGCATCCACAGGTTTCATATCACGACGTTTGAGCGAGCTGTTCTCGTCACGCAGCTTGCGCACGGTGACGATCTGTCCCGGTTCAAATATCTGAGAGTCTCCGGCATCCATGATCACTTTCTTGCCCCAGATGCGGTCGTTCTCTTCCATCATGATATGCTTGTTGACCAGTTGTTGCTCGAGGAAACGGGTATCACCCGGGGCAACCACCTCCACCTTGCGCATCATCTGACGAACAATCACCTCAAAGTGCTTGTCGTTGATCTTCACGCCCTGGAGACGGTAAACATCCTGCACTTCGTTCACAATATACTCCTGTACAGCTGTCGGTCCCATGATCGCTAATATGTCGGATGGTGTTGTGGCTCCTTCTGAGAGCGCCATGCCGGCACGTATATAATCGTTCTCCTGTACTAGGATCTGCTTGGAAAGTGGCACCATGTATTTCTTTGTCTCTCCTGTTTTGGAGGTGACAGAGATCTCCTGGTTACCACGTTTGATCTTGCCGAAAGTGATCTCTCCGTCAATCTCAGCAACCACGGCCGGATTGGAGGGGTTACGTGCTTCAAACAGCTCGGTCACACGCGGGAGACCTCCCGTGATGTCACCTGCTTTGCCTACCGCACGCGGTATCTTCACCAGCGTATCTCCTGCCTTGATTTCATCATTCTCGCTCTTCACAATATGTGATCCGAGCGGGAGGGTGTAGGTGCGAAGAATGTCATCATTTTCGTTCACGATGTGCGCCGATGGAGCTCTTGTCTTATCGCGCGATTCAATGATCACTTTCTCCTTCAATCCGGTCTGTTCATCCGATTCAACCTTGTAGGTCATGTTCTCGGTGAAGTTCTCGAAACGGATCTTTCCGCTTACTTCCGACACAATCACAGCATTGAAGGGGTCCCATTCGCAGATCAGGTTGCCCTTTTCTATCTTATCTCCCTCGCTGAAGTAAAGCTTCGAACCGTAAGGGATGTTGTGAGATACCAGAACAATTTTTGTGTTGGGATCGATGATGCGCATTTCCACCAGACGGCTTACAACCACTTTGTAGGTTTTGCCTGTTGCATCGGTTGTTTCCACAAAGCGTAGCTCATCGAACTCAACGATACCGTCATATTTGGTGACGATGTTGTTTTCGGTGGCGATGTTGGAGGCGATACCTCCCACGTGGAACGTACGCAGTGTCAGCTGTGTACCCGGTTCGCCAATGGATTGTGCCGCGATCACGCCCACAGCTTCACCTCTCTGAACCATCTGACCGGTAGCAAGGTTCCTGCCGTAGCATTTCGCGCATACTCCCTGATGGGACTCACAGGTCAGCACGGAGCGGATCTCCACCCGTTCAATGGGTGACTCCTCGATTTTAGTCGCAATATCTTCCGTGATCTCTTCTCCGGAGGTGACAAGGACCTCACCGGTATTAGGATGTTGTACATCATGCACGGAGACACGACCCAGGATGCGTTCGTAGAGCGAGGCAATCACCTCATCGTTGTTCTTGATGGCTGCAGCAGCCAGTCCGCGCAGTGTGCCGCAATCTTCTTCATTGATGATCACGTCCTGTGAAACGTCTACGAGACGACGGGTAAGGTAACCCGCATCAGCTGTTTTCAGGGCCGTATCGGCAAGACCTTTACGTGCACCGTGGGTTGAGATAAAGTACTCAAGCACCGACAATCCCTCTTTAAAGTTCGCAAGGATGGGGTTCTCGATGATCTGTGCACCTTCAGCGCCGCTCTTCTGCGGTTTGGCCATCAATCCACGCATACCCGACAACTGACGGATCTGTTCGCGTGAACCACGGGCACCGGAATCGAGCATCATATATACTGAGTTGAAGCCCTGATCATCTTCCGACAGCTGCTTCATCAGGATGTTGGAGAGCTTGGAGTTGATATGGGTCCATGTGTCAATGATCTGGTTGTAACGTTCATTATAGGTGATGAAACCCATGTTGTAGTTCTCCATGATCTGCGCCACTTCATCATATCCCTCCTGGATAAGCGTCTCTTTCTCTGCCGGGATGATTACATCGTCCAGGTTGAACGATAAGCCACCCTTGAAAGCCATATTGTAACCAAGGTCCTTGATATCGTCGAGATATTGCGCCGTGCGTGCCACACCACAGGTCTTGATCACCTTGCCGATGATATCGCGGAGCGATTTCTTGGAGAGGAGCTCATTGATATAACCAACCTCTTTGGGTATGGCTTCGTTGGTGATCACACGTCCCACGGTGGTTTCATGCATCTTGCGGATGGGGTCGCCATTCTCGTCGATATCATCCACGATCACTTTCACCAGGGCGTGTACAGCTACTCTCTTTTCGTTGTATGCAATAATCGCTTCCTCTTCACCGTAGAAGGTCATACCTTCACCTTTTGCTCCCGGACGGATTTTCGTAATGTAATAGAGACCCAGTACCATGTCCTGCGAAGGAACGGTGATAGGTGCGCCGTTGGCGGGGTTGAGGATATTGTGTGAGGCAAGCATCAGCAGCTGTGCTTCCAGCACTGCCTCGTTGCCAAGCGGAAGGTGAACAGCCATCTGGTCACCGTCGAAGTCTGCGTTGAACGCCGTACAGGCGAGCGGGTGCAGCTGGATTGCTTTTCCTTCAATCAATTTCGGCTGGAATGCCTGGATACCCAGACGGTGAAGGGTAGGGGCACGGTTCAGCATCACCGGATGCCCTTTCATCACATATTCAAGGATATCGTACACGACCGGTTCTTTTCTATCCACGATTTTCTTCGCAGATTTCACCGTCTTCACGATACCTCTTTCGATCAGCTTTCGGATGATAAACGGCTTATAGAGCTCGGCAGCCATATCTTTTGGGATACCGCATTCATGCATCTTCAGCTCAGGACCTACCACGATCACGGAACGGGCAGAGTAGTCCACACGTTTACCGAGGAGGTTCTGACGGAAGCGTCCCTGTTTCCCCTTCAAGCTGTCGGAGAGTGATTTCAGCGGACGGTTCGATTCTGTTTTGATAGCGCTCGATTTGCGTGAGTTGTCGAACAGCGAGTCCACCGACTCCTGGAGCATGCGCTTTTCGTTACGAAGGATCACATCGGGAGCCTTGATATCGATTAGTCTTTTCAGACGGTTGTTACGGATGATGACACGACGATATAAATCGTTCAGGTCAGAGGTGGCAAAACGTCCCCCGTCCAGTGGTACCAGCGGACGCAGGTCAGGCGGTATCACGGGGACCACTTTCATGATCATCCATTCCGGCTTGTTGATATTCTTCGATCCGCGGAATGCCTCAACAACCTGCAGTTGTTTCAGCGCTTCGTTCTTACGTTGTTGCGATGTGTCGGTGCTGGCACGGTGGCGCAGCTGATTGGCCAGCTTGTCCAGGTTCAATCTTTCAAGCAGATCGAGAATGGCTTCGGCGCCCATCTTCGCAATGAACTTGTTGGGGTCGCTGTCTTCGAGCATCTGGTTCTCCTTGGGCAGTGTCTCCAGCAGATCGAGGTATTCCTCTTCGGTGAGGAGGTCTCTTTTGCTGACCTTCTCTTCGAGGAGCCCTGCCTGAATTACCACGTATCGTTCATAATAGATGATGGTGTCCAGTTTCTTGGTAGGGATACCCAGCAGATAACCAATTTTGTTGGGAAGAGAGCGGAAATACCAGATATGTGCCACGGGGACCACAAGGTGGATATGTCCCGTACGTTCACGACGTACTTTCTTCTCCGTCACTTCCACACCACATCGGTCACACACAATGCCTTTGTAGCGTATACGTTTGTACTTGCCGCAGTGACATTCGTAGTCTTTTACCGGCCCGAAGATACGTTCGCAGAACAAACCATCGCGTTCAGGCTTGTAGGTGCGGTAGTTGATTGTTTCGGGTTTCAGCACCTCGCCAAAAGAGTTTTCCAGAATTTGTTCCGGCGAAGCCAGTCCAATAGTAATTTTTGAAAAGTTACTCTTTATTTTGTTGTCTTTTCTAAATGCCATATATGTTATGAGTATAAAGAGTTATCGGAATTTATTATATCATTATTCCGAGCCCCGGAAGTCACTTGATGTGACATCCATGGGTCTGATTCGGAATATATTAATCGAGGGTGATGTTAAGTCCCAATCCCTTCAGCTCGTGAAGCAGTACGTTCAGTGATTCGGGTATACCGGGAGAAGGCATGGCCTCCCCTTTCACGATGGCTTCGTATGCTTTGGAGCGTCCTACCACGTCGTCCGATTTTACGGTCAGGATTTCCTGGAGGATATGAGCAGCACCGAATGCTTCGAGTGCCCAGACCTCCATCTCTCCGAAACGCTGCCCCCCGAACTGTGCCTTACCACCCAATGGTTGTTGTGTGATGAGTGAGTAAGGACCAATGGAACGGGCGTGCATCTTATCTTCAACCATATGCCCCAGCTTGAGCATATAGATGATACCTACCGTTGCGGGCTGGTCGAAACGTTCACCTGTTCCCCCGTCGTAGAGATAGGTCTTACCGAATGCCGGTATTTTTGCCTTGTCAGTCCATACGGTGAGGTCATCGAGCGAAGCACCGTCGAAAATGGGTGTCGCAAATTTCACTCCCAGCTCTTTTCCTGCCCATCCCAGCACAGTCTCGAAGATCTGTCCGAGGTTCATACGGGAAGGTACACCCAGTGGGTTCAGGACGATATCTACGGTTGTTCCGTCGGCGAGGAAAGGCATATCTTCCTTGCGCACGATTCGTGAGACAATACCTTTGTTTCCGTGACGTCCCGCCATCTTGTCTCCCACCTGTATCTTGCGTTTTTTTGCAACATACACTTTGGCAATCTGCATGATTCCGGAAGGTAGTTCATCACCGATAGTGAAATCAAAACGTTTACGTTTCACCTCAGAATCGAGCTCTTTGTGACGGCGCAGGTAGTTGATCACCGTTGAACGGATCAGTTCGTTCTTGTGCGAATCAGTAGTCCATTTGTTCAGCTGTACAGACTCGAAATCGATGTCTGAGAGTATCTTCATCGTGAATTTCGCACCCTTGGGAACAATATCCATATTGGTGTAATCCTTCACACCTGCCGATGTTTTCCCGTCGGTAAGCATCAACAGCTTATCGATGAGTACTTTTCTCAACTCTTCCATTTTGTTCTCATACTCCTCATCGAGCTTGGGAAGAAGCGCTTTGTTGGAGAGCTTCGTTTTTCCTTTCTTCGAGGCCTTGGAGAAGAGATTGGTGCTGATAACCACACCTTTGAGCGATGGGGAAGCTTTAAGTGAAGCATCTTTTACATCGCCTGCCTTATCGCCGAAGATGGCGCGAAGGAGCTTCTCCTCGGGTGATGGGTCTGATTCTCCCTTGGGGGTAATCTTTCCGATCAGGATATCACCCGGTTTGATGCGGGCACCTACACGAACAATTCCTTTCTCATCCAGGTCTTTCGTTGCCTCTTCGCTCACATTGGGAATGTCGGAAGTAAGCTCTTCCAGACCGCGTTTTGTCTCACGCACCTCCAGTGAGAACTCTTCCACATGGATGGAGGTGAAGACATCATCGGTCACCATTCTTTCGTTCAGCACGATGGCATCCTCGAAATTATAACCCTTCCAGGGCATAAATGCCACTTTCAGGTTTTTGCCAATTGCCAGCTCTCCATTCTCGGTGGCATATCCTTCGGTAAGGATCTCCCCTTTCTTTACCTTCTGTCCCACCTTGCATATAGGACGCAGGTCAATGGTGGTATTCTGGTTGGTTTTGCGGAACTTGGGGATGTAATATGTTTTTTCCGGAGCGTCGAAGCTGGTGAAATCCTCATCTTCACTACGTTCATATTTAATTTTGATGGTCATGGCATCCATATAGACAATCTCACCGTTACCTTCAGCCATGATCTGTGAGCGGGAGTCCTGGATAAGCTGATTCTCCAGACCGGTACCCACCACAGGCGATTCGGTTCTCATCAGCGGCACTGCCTGGCGCATCATATTCGATCCCATCAATGCACGGTTGGCATCGTCATGTTCAAGGAAGGGAATTAGTGATGCAGCTATGGAGGCGATCTGCATGGGCGATACGTCCATCAGCTCCACATCCTCCGGTGCGATGACCGGATAGTCGGCATCCTGTCTCGCTTTCACACGCAAGTTGATAAAATTACCCTTTTCATCGAGCGGGGCATTACCCTGTGCAATGAGTTTGTTCTCTTCTTCCTCGGCCGCGAGATAGATAATCTCCTCGTTTTTGATGTTCACCACGCTGTTCTCCACCTTACGGTAGGGCGTTTCGATAAAGCCAAGATCATTGATCTTCGCATAGACACAAAGGGATGAAATAAGCCCGATATTCGGTCCTTCAGGTGTCTCGATAGGACAGAGACGACCATAGTGGGTGAAGTGAACGTCACGTACTTCAAATCCGGCACGTTCACGTGATAGCCCGCCCGGCCCGAGGGCAGAGAGACGGCGTTTATGTGTGATCTCAGCCAGCGGGTTGGTCTGATCCATGAATTGCGAGAGCGCATTGGTCCCGAAGAAGGTGTTAATCACCGACGAGATGGTCTTCGCATTGATCAGGTCGATAGGAGTGAAGACCTCATTGTCACGTACGTTCATCCTTTCTCGGATGATACGGGCCATACGGTTCAATCCCACACCGAACTGGGTGTATAATTGTTCACCTACCGTACGTACACGCCTGTTGCTGAGGTGGTCAATGTCGTCCACCACAGTCTTGGAGTTAATAAGCTCGATAAGGTATTTGATGATCTCGATGATATCTTCCTTGGTGAGCACGCTCACGTTGACATCAATATCGAGATTGAGTTTCTTGTTTATTCTGTAACGGCCCACATCACCCAGGTCGTATCTCTTCTCAGAAAAGAAGAGGTTGTTGATCACTTCACGGGCGCTGGTGTCGTCAGCCGGCTCAGCACTGCGCAACTGGCGATAGATGTGGCGGATGGCATCAATCTCCGAGTTGCTCGGGTCCTTCTGCAGTGTATTGTATATGATGGAGTAATCAGATGAGTTCGTTGTCTCTTTGTGCAAAAGGATATAGGATACTCCCGACTCGAGGATGCTCTCCATATGATCCGGCTCAAGGATCGTTTCACGCTCAATGATCACTTCGTTTCGTTCGATAGAGGTCACCTCTCCGGTGTCTTCATCCACGAAATCTTCCATCCATGATTTCAGTACACGGGCGGCCAGCTTGCGTCCGGCTACTTTTTTGAGGTTTGTTTTGTTCACCTTCACCTCTTCTGCCAGATCAAAGATTTCAAGGATATCTTTATCACTTTCGAAACCAATGGCACGGAGCAGCGTGGTGACGGGTAATTTCTTTTTACGGTCGATGTACGCGTACATCACACTGTTGATGTCGGTAGCAAACTCAATCCAGGACCCCTTGAACGGGATGATGCGGGCGGAGTAAAGTACGGTGCCGTTTGCATGAAGGCTCTGGCCGAAAAATACGCCGGGAGAACGATGCAATTGTGACACAATAACGCGCTCGGCTCCGTTGATCACAAATGTTCCCTTTTCTGTCATGTAGGGGATGGTACCCAGGTAGACATCCTGAATAACAGGTGTGAAGTCTTCATGATCGGGGTCGGTGCAATACAAATAAAGCTTTGCCTTTAGCGGAACACTATAGGTAAGACCTCTGTCCACACACTCCTCAATTGAATAGCGCGGAGGGTCCACATAGTAATCTAAAAATTCAAGGACGAAGTTGTTACGGGTATCAGTGATAGGGAAATTTTCCGTAAAAACCTTATACAATCCTTCATTTTTTCTACTCTCAGGGGGGGCGTCAAGCTGAATGAAATCCTGAAACGATTTTAACTGTACTTCCAGAAAATCCGGAAAATCGAGCGGATTAGTGATCGACGCAAAATTGATTCTTTGATTGGCGTTATTTGAAGACATGGAAATGAGTTTATGAACCTAATATATATTGACACAAAAGGTTAAGAATCTTCAGGAAGAAGATTCCTAACCATATTAACCTAAATTAGGTAAATGTTATTTAAGTTCAACTTCTGCTCCAGCCTCTTCAAGTTGTTTTTTCAAAGCGTCTGCTTCGTCTTTTGTTACACCTTTTTTCAATTCGCTGGGAGCTCCGTCCACTAAATCTTTTGCTTCTTTCAGTCCGAGTCCGGTAAGTTCTTTCACTGCCTTTACCACAGCCAATTTGGCTGATCCGGCACTTTTAAGAATTACATCGAAGGAAGATTTTTCTTCTGCCGCTGCTTCACCGCCTGCAGCAGGACCTGCAGCTACAGCAACAGCCGCAGCAGCCGGTTCGATACCGTACTCCGTTTTTAAAATTTCAGCCAGTTCGTTAACTTCTTTCACTGTCAAGTTAACTAATTCTTCTGCAAATTTTTTTAAGTCTGCCATTTTTTGTATTTATTAAAATTGATTACTAATTCTGTTTGTTGAATAAAAATTAATTCTGAATGCTTTCGATCATCTTTACGCCCGGCAAAACAAATAGTAGACATAGTCATCTCTCACCTCGACAAAACAAACAGATCTGTTTGCAGGATTCGGTTTGAGTTTAATTTGTTTTTGCTTTTGTTTAATTGGATGATTCTTTTTCCGACAACGTCTGCAATACACCGTGGAGTATTGTACCGCCGGATTGGAGTGCAGAAATAACATTCTTCGCAGGTGACTGCAAGAGTGCGATAACATCTCCAATAAGCTCCGTCTTGCTCTTGATATTTACAAGGTCTTTCAACGCATCAGCGCCGATATAGAAACTCTCCTGAACATACGCTCCTTTGAAAGAGGGTACCTTGTCAGCTTTGTATTTATCAATAAGCTTTGCAGGAGCATTCGCCACGTTGGAGAACATGATGGCTGTGTTCCCTTTTAAAATGGGATACATCTCTTCATAATCTCTTTCGAGCGACTCAAATGCTTTTTGCAATAAGGTGTTTTTTACCACCAGCAACTTGATCTCTTCTTTCGAACATTCTCTTCTCAACTTACTTGTTTTTACTGCACTGAGTGTAGAAATATCAGTAAGGTAGAAGTTGTCGAACTCCTGAAGTGTTGTTGCTATCTGCTTTATTATTCGTTGTTTATCTTCCTTTTTCATAGATTCTTCTTTGTTAATTGGATTCTTCTGCCGATTTACTGTCCACTTTTATTCCTGGACTCATCGTACTGGAAAGATAAATACTCTTAATATAGGTACCTTTTGCTGCTGTCGGTTTTAATTTGATCAACGTTTGAATAAATTCTTTTGCGTTGTCCCGAATCTGTTCCGGCGTGAAAGATACTTTTCCAATAGAGGTGTGAATAATACCAGCTTTGTCTACTTTAAAGTCGATTTTCCCCTGTTTAACTTCCTGCACAGCTTTCGCCACGTCGGGAGTTACTGTTCCGCTTTTTGGGTTTGGCATCAGTCCGCGAGGCCCTAAAATACGGCCGAGGGCACCAATTTTTCCCATGATCTGCGGTTGTGTGATGATGACATCCACATCGGTCCAACCTCCTTTAATTTTGTCGATATATTCATCGAGTCCCACATAATCTGCGCCGGCTTCTTTCGCGTCGGCTTCAGCTTCTGGTGAACACAATACAAGAACTCTTACTTGTTTTCCTGTTCCGTGTGGCAGAGACACAACGCCTCTTACCATCTGGTTAGCTTTACGGGGATCTACGCCGAGGCGTACATCGATATCAACAGATGCATCAAATTTGGTCGTGGTGATTTCCTTAACCAAAGCAGACGCTTCTTTCAGTGTATAGGTCTTATCCACTTCAATCTTGCCTAAAGCCAACTTTTGATTTTTTGTCAGTTTACTCATGTCTCAATTGAAGTTTTAATTATTAATAATTTCAGGAAAATCCCCTTTCACAGTGATACCCATGCTCCGAGCCGTTCCGGCTACCATTCTCATTGCGGATTCAATTGTGAAGCAGTTCAAGTCGGTCATCTTTTCTTCGGCAATGGTTCTTACCTGTTCCCAGGTAATCTCCGCTACTTTCTTACGATTAGGTTCTGCTGAACCGCCTTTTAGCTTACTGGCTTCTAATAACTGAATCGCAACCGGTGGTGTTTTAACAATAAAATCAAAAGACTTATCGACGTAGTAAGTGATCACCACTGGCAATACTTTTCCGGCTTTGTCTTGAGTTCTGGCATTGAATTGCTTGCAAAACTCCATGATGTTGATCCCTTTGGAACCCAGCGCGGGTCCTACCGGGGGAGATGGATTTGCAGCTCCTCCTTTGATTTGTAATTTTAGTTGTCCGGCAACTTCTTTAGCCATTTTCTTGATTTTAATTAATTACGGTTTTCGAAACACATTAAAGAATTTACAGAATCTGCGTAACCAAATATCTGATTATTCTTTCTCTACTTGCATATAACTCAACTCGAGGAGTTGTTTTCTTCCGAAAATTTTCACCATCAC
>JAAYGM010000041.1 GCA_012727735.1 Bacteroidales bacterium
GAACAGCTGGCCCGTCATTTCTGGGACGTCCGGAAGGAGTTTGAATTCGTGGCGCCCACCACCTACCTGGAGGAGGCGCTGGAGAAAGCGCTGGCCAGCGACAAGCAGCCGTTTATCATCAGCGACATGGGCGACAACCCCACCGCGGGTGGTGCGGGTGATGTGACCTGGACACTGCAGGAGCTCTTCAGGCACGCAGCCCTGCAGCAAAGCGGCAAGACACTGATCTATGCCTCCATCCCCGGGGCAGAACTGGTTAAGAAAGCCATTGAGGCGGGCGTAGGCGGTGAGATCGATGCCACCGCCGGGGCGGAGGTGGATGATCGTTTTGCCCCTCCCATCCGCCTGAAGGGAGTCGTCACGGCCATCAAAGAGGATGAAAACAACAGCGAGGTGGTGGTGAGGAGCGGCAACATCTACACCATCGTCACCGAGAAAAGGAATGCCTATCACTACGAGAAGCAGTTCACCGACCTGGACCTGCATCCGCGTGAGGCGGATATCCTGGTGGTGAAGATCGGTTACCTCGTTCCCGAGCTGTACGAACTGCGGGGCGACTGGATCATGGCGCTCACACCGGGCGGTGTGGATCAGGATCTGCTGCGTTTACCCTACAAACGGGTGCCGCGTCCTATCTTCCCCCTCGATCCCGACATGGAGGATCCCGACCTGAGTGCACGTTTTATCCCGCTGTCGGATGAGATCTTGTAATCCTCACCAACCTGAATTATTAATTATTCAACCAATGAAGGAACCATTGATTGATAGAATGATTATATGATTCGGCAATGAAATGATAAATGATGGGATGACAATCAATCAGAAAATTGTGCTGAAATGACAAAAAAGGAGCGATACAAGCATGTGATCGGTTGGTTTGAGGCCAACGCAGCGTCGGCAGAAACGGAGTTACATTATCAGAACCACTATCAGCTGCTGGTAGCGGTGATCCTGTCAGCACAGTGTACCGACAAGCGGGTGAACATGATCACCCCTGCCCTCTTCGAAGCGTTTCCCACACCGGAGGTGATGGCTGTCTCCTCACCCGACAGCGTGTTTGAATATATCCGCACCTGCTCCTACCCCAACAACAAGGCGAAAAGCCTGGTGGGGATGGCAAGAAAGCTGGTAGCCGATTTTGGCGGAGAGGTACCTGCCGGTATAGACCAATTGCTCACCATCCCGGGTGTAGGGCGCAAGACGGCCAACGTGATACTGGCCGTGGCTTTCGACCAGCCAGCCATGCCGGTGGACACCCATGTGTTCCGCGTGGCCAACCGTATCGGGCTCACACGCAATTCAAAGACACCACTGGAGACGGAACGGGAGCTGGTGAAACACATCCCTGCCTCACTCCTCTCGAAAGCACATCACTGGCTGATCCTGCATGGACGATATATCTGCGTGGCACGAAAGCCCAAGTGTGACATCTGCGGACTCAGAGAGTGGTGTTCATACTATAATAAAAAGAGTAAGGTGGATATACGATTGAGTTAATGATCGTTGTTGAAGTGACCCGGACCTTCTGCGAAAAAGCAAACACCAGCAGCAGTAAGAAGGATAAATCAAAATCAACTGCATCTATCTGAAGTTGTTTTATTTTCTCAAAAATCGGAATATTCGGCAGGGCGCAGAAAGGTAACATCAATATGCGAAACATTGTTCTTATATTCGGGGAGTGATGACAAATGCTTCCAATCCGGATCACTGCCAAATGCTTCCCAGTGTGCATCTCTATCCTCGCTGTTCTCAAATGTGGTCATATACATCAGGTTCGGCATCTGTGATCCGGCGACCACCTCTCCGTAGAATACAGGATTGAAATTCAGTTTGGTAAAGATATCCATTTCGCCGCCTTCGTTAAACATCCGGACT
Organism: Bacteroidales bacterium; assembly: GCA_012727735.1. Classification (GTDB taxonomy): domain Bacteria; phylum Bacteroidota; class Bacteroidia; order Bacteroidales; family Dysgonomonadaceae; genus Proteiniphilum. Next base: position 1,876 of record JAAYGM010000041.1, read on the forward strand.
TTGTTGCGAAAAATTGCTTCACCGGCACTTTCATAACTCCGCAGCTCATACACGCGTTCACGGTTAGGTGATGTCAATTCAGGCAACCTCATTACGGGAGACAAGGCAAACGCCTTGAGGATAATTATCTCCATGCGGGTGTATGCAGGGGCATTGTGCTGTACATTCAGGTATTCCTTACCGGCCGACCTGAATTTCTCATTTTTCATCAACGCGCTGTTGATCTCATCGATCCTGTTCAGCGATTTCACCGGAATGAAAACATACATCGATTTGTTCGCGGATGTATCGTTTGCGATTGCCTTAAAAACCCCGACCGATCTGACACCCATTTCATGCAGGGAGGGTATCAGTGCCTGCTGAAAATAGTCGTCCAGGATCTTTTCCTGATCAACCCCGTTGTAATGATATACCGTAAGCTGGTAGAACTCCTGCTTCTCCTTCTTTGGCTTTGCCCATAGAGACTGAGGAATAATCATCAAGGCCATCACGATGACGAATAAAGTTTTTGTTTTCATGCTGTTATTATGTAAGCTACCCCCTTTTTAGAACTTGCTTTGTTTAGACTGCTAAATTAGTGATTTATCTTTACAATGTTATGATGCCGGTCAGATTTCTCACCCATTGCTTGTTACTATGGCTGATCCCTGGAGGGTCTTTGGCCTGTACAAGGCTTGTATCACCTAATAATCTCCTTATTATAGCCTTATATCCACTTCATATTTTATTGAGGTGGGTATGAATTGAGATAAGCGAACAGTAAAGCAGTAGACACCCTGAACCCGTGAAGGAGAGGCGCAAAACGCTTCATGGTTCTGATCGGATAGATGATTTATCTTTAATAACATATCCTTAAACAGAATAGGTGTGATAAGGCAAAAAAAAGAGAGGACGAATCACTCTGACGAGTGACGCATCCTCTCCTGAATACTTTACAGCTAACGGTCAGTCAGCCTCAGGAAATGCTTTTTGCTTGTTCAGCACAAGATAGACAATCGGCAAAATACCAATGGTATTGAAAATGGCCAGAAAGATAAACCAGGTCAGGTGATTGTTCCGGGCTGCTCTCCAGAGTGCGATCAGTTTCATCACCGAGTCGAACAGGGCAAGTACCGCAAGAAGGATGATCAGCCAGACAGGTAGATTGGATAAGCTTTCCATAATCATAAAACCTTTTAGTTTCGATTACTCCTTTACCGAAAATTTATAGATACAGCGGCTGGTGTATTTCTCACCCGGTTTCAGATAGGGTGATGGCCAGTCGGTTTTATTGGGAGAATCGGGATATTTCTGTGTCTCCAGGCAGATGGCATTGCGTTTGGCATAGACGACACCATTCTTGCCTGTCACGGTACCGTCGAGGAAGTTACCGCTATAGACCTGCACACCCGGTTCATCGGTATAAACGTCCAATTGGATACCTGTTGCGGGAGAGTAGACGGTGGCAGCCACCTGTGTCACGTCACCGCCGGTGTTCAGCACCCAGTTGTGGTCGTAACCATCACCGTTCTTCAGTTGCTCGTAATCGTAGTTGTCGATCCGTTCACCAATGGTGGTAGGCGACCGGAAATCCATCGGTGTACCCTCTACCGGAGCGATCTCGCCGGTGGTCATGAAGGTCTCATCTACCGGGGTGAAGGCATCGGCGTTGATGGTGAGCAGATCACCAAGGATGGTGTTGTTGCCATCACCACTCAGGTTGAAGTAGGAGTGGTTGGTAAGGTTCACCACGGTCTCCCTGTCTGTGGTGGCTTCATACTGCAGGTCGATGGCATTGTCATCGGTGAGGGTCATCGTCACCATCACGTTGAGGTTGCCGGGGAAATTGGCTTCACCGTCTTCTGAAAGGTAGGTGAACACAACAGTCTGGCTATCCGGCTGAACAGCCTGAAACACCTTCTTGTGGTACCCTTCGGGACCGCCATGCAGCGTGTGGCCGAAGTTGTTCTGCGGCAATTGATATTCCACATCCTCCACGGTGATTTTCCCGTTGGCAATCCTGTTACCGTAACGGCCGATGGTTGCTCCGAAGTTGTTATCAACATTGACATAATCGGCCACGTTATCGAACCCGAGCACCACATCCTTCAGTTGTCCCTCTTTGTCAGGAACCATCACAGAGACAATACGCCCCCCGTAGTTGGTGAGGGTCACTTCAACACCATTGGCGTTTTTCAGCACATAGAGATCGGTGGAATCGCCGTTCACTGCCGATTGAAAATCGCTTCTCTTCAGTCCCGAGAGTGTTGTCTGCTCCACGGGAGCCTCTTTCTGTTTGTTTGTACATCCAACCATGGTAGTCAGCGCCATCAGCAGGATCAGTTGATTGAGTTTCATACAATAAAATTAATTTAATGGGTATATGGATTATGTATTTAATGTTCAACGAAAATAGACATATTTGCCCGGAATGATTTCGACTGGCACTATGTAAAAGGCAAAATAATTTGCACGATACTGTTGCATCAAAACAATCATGTTTTCTGTTGATGCCATGGCAGGCTAATGTCTAACAAGACAAAAGTAAACATTTATTCAATAACTCAATCAATTTGTTTCAAATTTCGGTCTTTCAACCTCCAGAGAAGCCAATTCACCTCTGATATATGGCCAACAGTAAAGGAATTAATCGTTTAAGATGTTGCAAATCTCCTGATTCACTTTCTTCACTCTCGCTTCATCCACCTTCACCAGCTCGCGGTCGTAGGTCATCAGCCCGTTCACCTCGATCTCCACATCAGTGGTCTGGGTGTAGACAGCTGCAGAGAATCCCTGGCGTATCAGCTGCTTCAGTTGTCCGGCATACTTCACATACGCATCGGTCACCTCTTTGGAGCTGTTAAACTGCACGTAACCCCAGTTACGGTTCGGTTCCCACAAATGATCTTTGTGAGCCCAGCCGATTCCGCCATACTCACCGAGGACCGTGGCACGCTGTGCATCATAAAGGTACATGGATGGATGCGGGTAGTTATGAAGGTCAAGCATATCACCGACCTGGAAATGGTTTCCACCACTCGCAGGATTCACCAGTCGTGAAGGATCGTATTGTTGGGTCCACTCAACAATTTCTTCGGTTTTAAATTGACCCCAGGCTTCATTGAAAGGCACCCATACACCTACAGAGGGATAGGAGTAGAGATAATCCATGATCTCTTTCCACTCCTTGCGGAAGTTGGCCTCCGAATCAGCAGAGCGTTTACGTTCCACACCATCGAAATAGCGGTGCATCTGCCATTCCGATCCTCTGTCGCCATTGGGCATATCCTGCCATACAATCATTCCATGACGGTCACAATGGGTGTACCAGCGTGCCGGCTCCACCTTCACATGCTTGCGTATCATATTGAATCCAAGCTCTTTGGTTTTGATCACATCATACTCCAGCGCCTCATCGGAAGGAGCGGTGTAGAGCCCGTCGGGCCACCAGCCCTGATCAAGCGGTCCGAACTGGAAGAGGTCCCTGTTGTTGAGCTGTAGTCTGACGATGCCTTTGTCGTCGCGCTTCATGGAATATTTACGCATGGCGGCATAGCTGTTTACTTTATCGAGTTGTTTTGTTCCGTTGAACAAAGTGATTTCCAGGTCGTAGAGGTAAGGAGAGTCGGGCGACCATAGCTTCATATTCTCAGGCATTGCAATCTCAACAGGCAGATTATTGATCGCCTGAGCAGTTGCAACAACCTTCGGTCCCTCTTTCACTTTTACTTCAATTCTGTTAGCTGATGAGGCTCCGTTGGTGAAGGTCTCCACAGCAAGCGTATTGTTGTCTATGTCCGGTGTGATCCTGATATTCTCTATATATTTTTCAGGAACAGGTTCCAACCAGACAGTCTGCCAGATACCTGACACAGGGGTGTACCAGATACCTTCGGGCTTGTTCACCTGTTTGCCGCGTGGCTGAAATCCTTCGTCAGTTGAATCCCACACTTTCACCACCAGGCTGTTCTTGCCGTTAACCAGTGCAGGTGTGATATCAAATGAAAAGGGTGTATAACCACCGGTATGCTGGCCCACCTTCACGTTGTTTACCCACACATCGGCTTTCCAGTCGACAGCGCCGAAATGAAGGAGCACTTTCTCATTTTTCCATTTCGAGGGCACGGTGAAATCACGTTGATACCAGAGTTCATTGTCCCTGCCTAACCTTTTCTGTACACCTGACAGGCTTGACTCCACGGCAAAGGGAACCAGGATCTCACCATCGAATGAGGAGGGTTTTTGTTTTCCCACCGGCTGGATGGCATATTCCCACAATCCGTTGAGGTTTTGCCACTCAGTGCGCTCCATGATAGGTCTTGGATATTCAGGCAACACATGATCCACATCAATTTGTGATGCCCACTTTGTTTTAATCTTATCTCCCGCGGGCTGCCATTGAGCAGAGAGAGAAAATGAAACAGTAAGTAAAATGATCGGAAATAATTTTAATTTCATGATAGTCTTTTTATGATTGAAAAAGGACTACCTGAATAGCCCTTTTTGTCGGTTTTGTATATTAAACTATCTTCAATAGAAGAGATTACATAATTATAGCTCCTTGTCAATGGTATCTACTTTTTTGATGATCAGCTGCAGTTCAGATTTGATCTTGTCCATTTTCTGATTCATATCATCCAGCAGATGATTCCCTTTTTTGGAAGAGATGGAAAGGAATCCGATATTGTTTTCGTAGGTCTGCAGTTCGTTCTTCATGCGATCATACTGACGCATCAGTCGTTCCCGTTCGCGGAGAAGCTGATTCTTTGCATTGCCCGTTTTTGCGATATCGGAGATGTTTGTTTTAAAGCTTTCCAGTTTCCTGTCAGCTTTATCGATGTTCAACCGGTCGAACTGTGCCTCGGTGGCATCGTAGAACTCACGGTATACACGATCTTTCATCTTGTAGGGAACATGTCCGATGGCGTACCATTCGTCCATCAGATCATGCAGCAGCGGCAGCGCTTCAACAGCGGAGAGCGCCGGATCGAGTTGGGTGATCTTTTCCACGATCACTTTCTTGGCTTCCAGGTTCCTGCTCTCCTCCTCGTATTGAGAAGAGGTGTGCATCTTCTTCTGTTCAAAGAAGTAATCACAGGCAGTAATAAAGCGTTTCCAGATAGTGTCGACATACTTGTGGGGAACGATGCCGATATTTTTCCACTCTTTCTGAATATCAATCATGTCCTGGGTTGTTTTCTTCCAGTCCTGACTCACCTTCATCTCTTCGGCGCGCTCGCAGAGTGCAATTTTTTTCCGGAGATTCTCCTCCATCTCCCCGCGGAGAGATTTATAAAAATCGTTTTTCGTTTTGAAAAAGAGATCACAGGCTGCACGATAACGTTTGTAGATTTTCGTGTTCCATTTTCTCGGTACATAACCAATCTGACGCCATTCACTCTGTATCTCAAGCACTTCCTTGACCTTGCTGTTCCACTCTTTGATTGAGTTGATCTGGCTGTAGTCAATTGCTTCCAGCCTCTCACACAGCGTAGTCTTCAATTCGAGGTTCTCATCTTCTTTCCCTCTTAACTCCTCGAAATGAGACTGATATTTCTTATTGATACTTGTAGATGCCTCTTTGAATCGGTTCCATATCTCTTCTCTCTCTTTTCTGGAAACCGGCCCGATCTCTCTCCATTCCTGGTGGAGGTTCTGCAGCTGATGGAAAGCAGATATCACATCAGGCTCTTCATCGAGTCTCTCTGCAGCCTCACAAAGCACAGTTTTCTGTTCCAGGTTCTTCTTGAAATCATATTCCCTGAACTCATTGTTGATACGTACCAGATCATAGAATATCTCCACGTAATGCTGATAGGATTTCCACAATTCGTTCACCCTTGCCTGGGGCACGAACCTGATCTCGTTCCACTCCTGCTGAAGGGTTTTAAATTCCTGATAGCTCTTATTGAAATCTTCCTGACCCTGGTTCTCGGTCAGCAATTTGATCTGTTCTATAATGGCCAGCTTCCTGGCTACATTCTTCTCTTTTTCAACCTCCTCTTTTACCAGGATAGCAGCCCGTTTCTCTTTTATTTTCTGGAGCAACTCTTTTCCTTCAACAAAAATTTCCGGTTCGTTCGCGATAAAATCTATCTCTTCGCCGCCATCTGAGAGGAAGAGCTGTTTTTGACCTTCAATCTCATTTCGCAACGAACGGTAGAACTGATTTTTAAACTCATCCACATCCTTTCGTTTCGGATTTTCTGAATCGAAGAGCTTTCGCAGGTTCTGTACAATCTCATCGATTGATAACATCGTGACAGATGCATCTGACGCTGAATCACCATCCGGTTCATCATCCCGTTCATCATCCGAATCTCCTGATTCATCCTCTTCGTGTGCATCCTCCAGGTGATAATCTATCGCATTCTCTTTAATTGCTGCGGCTGGTGATGCTACCTCTGCTTCAGAAGCTGTTTCGCCGATGGTTTCCGATGGTACTTCTAC
>JAAYGM010000042.1 GCA_012727735.1 Bacteroidales bacterium
GGTTGGCCGCATTGGCGGCAATCAGCCTCTCTACACGGGCCTTCTCCCGTTTCAGGGTTTTGATCTGATCCTGGATGGCAGATGTCTGCTTGCTGATATCAGGTTGCTGGGCACGGACACCTTTTGCGTTGGAGAGGAGGCTCATCTTCTGGAGGTAGAGCTGCGTACTGTCTATCCTGCCTACAATCTGCTCTTTCTGCAGCTGCTCACCCTCGTTCACATTCAGTGCCAGGATGCGTCCGTTAGCCTGAGAAGAGACGATGATTTCCGTGGCTTCAAAGGATCCGGTGGCATCATATTCCTCGCTGCCGTTGCTGCATGAAAACAGCAGGAATGAAAGGGATAACAGGGGTAATGTTGTGAGTAAATGAAATGGTTTCATAGTTCGATGTTATTTTATGCTTTATTTAATTATCAGGTGCCGCATACTGCTCACGGCTTTCAGCTTACAGCTTATTTACTGGTTCGTGGTATGTTTCAGTGCGTAGACCGACATGAGGTATTGTGTTTCATGCAATGTTTTAGCCTGTTTGGCTGCCTCCTCGGCATTGATCTCTTTCATCAGATCTGAGACGGTCATCGTGCCATTCTCCACCTTCACCTCTGCCGCTTTGCGCATCAATGTCTGATGGTGTATGATCTCGTCATCATCCTGCATCGTCTTTTTATATTTTTCAATCTCAATCTGTTGTTGCGGTATCACCATATACAGATGATGCAGGAAGGTCTCCTTTTGCGTGTTCACGGTCTGTTTCTGCAGATCGATCTTCTTCTTATCATTGTTCAGGGTGTAGAGATTACCAAAGTTCCATGAGAGGCGGATCCCCCCTAAAAAATAAGGTGAAAATTCGGTGTCGAACATATTGAGTCCCGGTTTACCGTAGCCCCCCTGTGCAAAGGCACCCAGCTTGGGCATATTCTTTGCCTTCAGCAACGATCGCTGTGATTCTATCGCCTCCTCCTGTGCACTGAACATCTTCAGCTCCGGGCGGTTGATCACGGGAGATATCAGTTCAGCCTCCGGGTCGGGTTTTACAAAAGTCATCTCCTGATGAACTGATTCTCCCACAAGTACTGATAACATTTGGATATAGGCATCCAGCGTCGATTCCAGCCGGATGCGCTGTTGTCCCGTCTTCAGCTGTTCCACCTTCACCGCACTCAGGTCGGCTTCATTGGCCACACCGTTGTTCACGTAGCTCTGCACGTTGTCGTAGTTGCGTTGCAGCTCTTTCTCCAGGATCTCCTGTTGCTGCAGATTTCCTTTTATCAGCAAAATGCCGAAATAGAGATTATTCACACGCTCTCTCAGAGCGTAAATCTCTGCGTCCAGCTGATTCTTCTCTAATTCGGCGTTGGCTTCCAGACTCTTCTTCTGAGCTGAGACAGCCCCTCCGTCCCAGATCAACTGGTTCAGCTCGGCCACTACCCTGTATTGATCCTGATCGGGCACCGGAATATTGAGCGGCGGCATCCCTTCCGGCAAATCCATATCGATATAGGTCACATCGGACTGCCATGTTGCCTGCGCACTCAGCGTCCCTTGCGGCAGGTATGCCTTGTTCGCATTCTCAATGCTGAAATTTTTTGTCTTTTCAATGAGATCATACCGGGCAATGGCGGGATAGTTTGTTCTCGCCTTCTCCTGCATCTGATCCAGCGTGATGATCTGCGCAGGAACCAGTATGCTGTTCATCCAGATTAACCCCGTCAATATAAGAGATACGCTATGATTCATAATTTCATTATTTAAAGGGTTATTTTTATGATCCACTCGATAATTTTCTTTTTCCTGTCAGTTACAAAATTTACAAATTCCTCTTCCTTGACCAACCCCGATGATGTGATCAGAGGTTTAGCAACAAAGGGAAACAGGGTCATGCTCAATACATTGATGATTAAATCTGTTGCTGATATTTCAAAACCTCTTTCCTTCAGTTGTTTTTCAAGCACCGGTTGCGCAATCTGACGCGTATTTTGTGTGATCTTCGCAAAGAGTTCTCTGTTCACCGTGAGCTCATTGAGGATGAAAATGGGTAGTTCCTCATTCTCAAGCAGCAGGTTGGTATAATTTTCCGTGATCAGACTTATCTTCTCTTCAAGAGAAATTTGCCCGTCAGATAAAGCCGGTCCCATTGCGCCAAGCAACATCTTTAATTTCCCCTGTACCACATTTTTGAACAACTTCTCTTTACTGCCGAAATAGTAGTTCAGCAGCGCCAGATTGGTTCCTGCCTCCTCGGCAATGTCCCTGGTTCTGGTGGCGGCATATCCCTTTTGGGTGAAAATCTTATCAGCTGCCTTCAATATTTTCTGTTCAGTCGTCATTGTTTCCATATCATTATTTTTTCTAAGACAAAAGTAGAGGAATCACTTAAATTAAACAAATGATTAAATCATATGTTTAATTTATGGGCACAGATTTAACGTTAAATAATATTTAAACCTATTCTCTGCTAAATAAATTAAGATTTATGCACAAATTCAGTAACTACCCATCACTTTAGTCATTACCCTTTCCACAGCATCGTCAATATGAGCTGTGGATTCCATGCCTAAAGTCATGCAGTGAATATTAGCCCGGGTTAGCGCAAATTGAAGTGATTGATCACGTTCACTATCACTCACATGGCTTCCTTCACCGAAAATCTTCATGCCGATTACACCTATGCCGTTCTTTTTGGCTTTACCCAGCAGTTCTTTCACCGTGTCGGGAGTACCGTCCATATGACTCTGGAAAGGATTGATACGGGCCATAATCACATCTGCCCAGGGATTATCCACCGCTTCGACCATGGCATCCCAATTGTGGCAGGAAACACCTACTGCTTTGATAATTCCCTCCTGTTTGGCTTTTGAAAGTCCCTCCATATAGCGTTTGCGGTTGTTGCTCCATCCTCCCTGCATCAAACAGTGCATCAACACAATGTCGATATAGTCGGTGTCCATCTCCCGTCTGTAACGATCGAGGGAATCACGTACAGGTACATTTCTGTCTGAACCATCTTCATGTGTCCAGATTTTTGTGAGCAGGGTAATCTTCTCTCGCGGCAGCACATTAATGGCATTTCCTACATATTGATGTGATCCGTAGGAGTCTGCCATATCGAAGAAACTGATCCCCCTTTCATAAGCGTGATGAGCCAGATCTGCAAATTTATCCATTCCCAACCGGGTTTGGTTCGATGCCTTGGCCCCCCCTTTTGAACCGGTACCCAGTGCAATCCGGGAGACCTTCAGACCGCTGTTCCCTAATTGGACTTTGTCAACACCAACATGGGATAAATGGTTTAATTCAATTGATCCCGGTCTGAAAATCGAAAGTCCTGCAAAACCGGCAAGACCCGTACGGAGAAAACTGCGTCGTGATAATTTTTTCATCTGCTTTTTAAAATGTTTACTGTGTCAAAAATAGGAAATAATTCGTTCAATGAAACAGTTGGGCCGTTTATTGTTTATTTTCCTCCTGATTTTTAACAGATGTAAAGCACAAAAAAAACACTTATCGAATAATATCGATAAGTGTTTTTAATTGATTTTGTGGGCGTTGACGGATTCGAACCGCCGACCCTCTGGGTGTAAACCAGATGCTCTGAACCAACTGAGCTAAACGCCCGATCTGCTTTTTTATCACTTCCCTCTCCACGCCCGGAGGATGCTGTTTTCAAAAGTGATGCAAAGATAGGCCCTTTTTGCTTTACTGCAAAATAATTTGTAAATAAATTTATAAATATTTTTCCCCCTCTATTATTATCGCTATTTTTGTATCGTCAAAACAAGTAGTTACATTCTTTCGATAGAAGATAAAATCAACAAGATTGTACTGATGTGAAGAAAAGTGATTTTCCGACATTCAGAAATTAGATATATAACCGCGTTGCGCAACGACAATGAACTTAAACCAACTGACAACCATTTCGCCCATTGATGGACGATATAGAGATAAAACAAAGGACCTGGACGCTTTTTTTTCAGAATATGCACTGATAAAATACCGAGTCAGGGTAGAGATTGAGTATTTTATTTCACTATGCGAAGCAGCTGTTTCTCCGCTTGAACAATTAGATAAAAGCCTCTTTGCTGATCTGAGACAGATATATGAGCACTTCAGTGAGGAGGATGCCCGAAGGATTAAAGAGATAGAAACAATCACCAATCACGATGTGAAGGCGGTGGAATACTATCTGAAAGAGAAGTTCGACATTCTTCATCTTTCTGGGTACAAAGAGTTCATCCATTTTGGTCTGACTTCGCAGGATATCAACAACACAGCTACACCTATGATGTGGCAGGAAGCATTGCAATCGGTCTATATCCCCGGGCTGGAGGAGATCATTGAGCAAATAGAGACGCTTGCCCGGGAATGGCATGATATTCCCATGCTGGCACGTACGCATGGGCAGCCTGCATCTCCCACCAGACTGGGGAAAGAGATGAAGGTGTTTGCCTACAGGCTTGCCAACCAGTTGGAGGTGTTGAAGCATATTCCCGTGAAAGCAAAATTTGGGGGTGCCACCGGCAATTTCAATGCACATCGTGTGGCTTATCCTGATGTCGACTGGAAAATGTTCGCCGATAATTTTCTGCAGGAAAAGCTCCATCTCCTGCGTGAGGAGTACACCACACAAATATCGAACTATGACGCATTAGCTGCATCGTTCGATGCATTGAAGCGGATCAATACGATCCTCATCGATTTCAACCGTGATATGTGGCAGTACATCTCGATGGAATATTTCAAGCAAAAAATTAAAGAGGGGGAAGTTGGGTCATCCGCAATGCCACACAAGGTGAACCCTATCGATTTTGAGAATGCTGAAGGCAACCTGGGTATTGCCAGCGCATTGCTAGAGCATCTGGCAGCAAAGCTGCCCATTTCACGTCTGCAACGTGATCTCACAGATTCTACAGTTATCCGTAACATTGGTGTACCGCTTGCACATGGATTAATTGCAATAAAAAGTACAACAAAAGGACTGAGTAAATTGTTATTAAACAGAGACGCGATAGAGAGAGATTTGGAGAATAACTGGGCAGTGGTTGCCGAAGGTATTCAGACCATTTTGAGAAGAGAAGGATATCCGAAACCTTATGAGGCATTGAAAGACCTCACTCGAACCAACAGACACATCACGAAAGAGAGTATTTCGGAATTTATTGAGACTTTGAATGTAAATGCCCGGGTAAAAGAAGAATTAAGATCAATTACACCACAAAGCTACACAGGTATTTAATAAAATTTTCCTCTCTCTGTGGCACTGAGGAAAAAACGATCAGAATGAACGCAACATATTGTAAGGGAAATCCAAACCGGTCATCTTCTTCCATGGATGATGGGTGGGTGTTTTAGAAATTAAAAAAACCGTGAGGTTTCATCAGTAAAACAAAAAGTAAAAGCAACATGACAACAAACAACGAAGAATCGCGACCAAAACGAAAATTTACCAGCGCGAGCAGTGAGAGACACGTTTCCTCTAACAGAAATCAAGGCACAGAACGTAGAACGCAACAGGAGGGTTATCATTCATCGGAGCGGTCCTACAATTCCTCAGAGAGGCCAACTAGACCATCGGAAAGAACTGGCAGATCATCAGACAGAACTGGGAGACCGTCAGACAGGTCCTACAACTCATCAGCGAGACCCTACAACTCATCAGACAGGTCCTATAATTCATCAGACAGGTCCTACAACAGGAGCAGAGGTGATTCACAACAGGGAAATACTTATGGAAATTCTGAAGAGGGTCAGAAGAAACGCCGCCCGAGAGTAGGGGAGCGCAATGCTCCTCAAAGGAGAAGTGCTGGCGGTAATTATGGCAATCGAAGTTGGGGTGAACAATCTCAAAACAGAATGGATCAGTCAACGGTAGGGGGTAAAAATTTGAAGAAGAAAAAACCGTTCAAGCAGATCAAATACAAAGAGAATGCTGATCCCAACGCTCCAATTCGTCTGAATAAATATCTCGCCAACGCAGGGATCTGTTCCCGTCGTGAGGCTGATGAATTCATCGAGGCAGGCGTGGTAAAGGTGAATGGTAATGTGATCACAGAACTGGGTACCAAGATCACTCGGGCCGATCAGGTGATGTTTCACAATCAGCCGGTACAGCTAGAAAGTAAAGTGTATGTACTGCTGAATAAACCGAAAGGGTTTGTCACCACAACCGACGATCCGGAAAACCGCAAGACGGTGATGGAATTGGTGAAAAGTGCCTGTGCAGAACGGATCTATCCTGTAGGCCGTCTCGACAGAGCAACTACAGGTGTGCTACTGTTGACCAATGATGGTGATCTGGCGTCAAAATTAACACATCCGAAATACGAAAAAAGGAAAATCTATCAGGTCTGGCTGGATAAGCCGGTTGCAATGGAGCACATGCAGGCTCTCGCTGACGGTATTGAGCTGGAGGATGGTGAGATTCATGCCGATGCCATCAGCTATGTGACAGAAGAAGACCTGACACAGGTAGGAATAGAGATTCATTCCGGTAAAAACCGTGTGGTTCGCCGCATGTTCGAGCAGCTTGGATACCGGGTGATGAAACTGGACAGAGTCTATTTCGCCGGGTTGACGAAGAAAAAACTATCCCGCGGAAAATGGCGTTACCTCTCGGAACAAGAGGTGAATATGCTCCGCATGGGAGCCTTTGATTAAGTTTAATCAGCCCTGCATCACCGGGAGGAATAGTGCAGGGCTTCAGTTAATTATTCAAGTAACTTCTTTTTAAATAACTTTTATTTCTTCGGGATAGCAGGGAGAGATACATAAAATATGGAGAGAGCAAAGTCTCCTTCGGGAGATACAGAGTGGATTATGAAAGTAATAAAACGAACAAAAATTTCAGAAGCTTTACAGCTTATAAACTTCGGAGAAGAAGTAAACGTAAAAGGATGGGTACGTACCCGCAGAGGTAACAAAAATGTGGGATTCGTCGCCCTTAATGATGGATCAACTATCAATAACATCCAGGTTGTTATTGACATAGCCACCTTTGGTGAAGATTTTCTTAAGCCTATCACAACCGGTGCCTGTATCAATGTGAACGGTAAACTGGTAACGTCGCAGGGGCAGGGACAATCAGTTGAGATACAGGCTACAGAAATAGAAATATATGGTCCGGCAGACCCCGCAACTTATCCTTTGCAGAAAAAAGGTCACTCGCTTGAGTTCTTGCGTGAGATTGCACACCTACGTCCACGTACCAACACTTTTGGCGCAATATTCAGAATGCGTCACCACATGTCGTATGCGATTCATAAATTTTATAACGACAGGGGTTTTTACTATTTTCATACGCCTATCATCACAGCTTCCGATGCAGAAGGTGCCGGCTCTATGTTTGATGTATCTACATTAGATATCAGCAACCCGCCCCGTGACAAAGAAGGAAAGGTGGATTTCTCTCAGGATTTCTTCGGACGGCAGACTAACCTTACCGTTTCAGGCCAGCTTGAAGGTGAACTGGGAGCCATGGCACTAGGTGCTATCTACACTTTCGGTCCCACGTTCCGTGCTGAAAACTCCAACACCCCACGGCATCTGGCTGAGTTCTGGATGATTGAGCCCGAGGTGGCTTTCTATGACAATACGGACAATATGGACCTGGCTGAAGATTTTCTGAAATATCTGATCCGATATGCATTGGATCACTGTATGGAAGATATTCAATTTTTGGCAAAGATGTATGACAACGAGCTGATAGAGCGGCTGAATTTTGTGGTGGAGAACGATTTTGTCCGTTTAACCTACACCGAAGGGGTGAAGATATTGGAAGAGTCGGGTGTGAAGTTCGAATTCCCGGTCTACTGGGGGGCAGACCTCCAGTCGGAACACGAACGTTATCTGGTGGAAAAGCATTTCAAGCGACCAGTGATATTGACTGACTATCCGAAAGAGATCAAATCGTTCTACATGAAACAGAACGATGACGGGCTGACCGTACGTGCCATGGATGTGCTTTTTCCTAAGATTGGTGAGATCATTGGCGGCTCGGAGCGTGAATCGGATTACGATAAGCTGATGAAACGCGTCGAGGAGACAGGTATGCATATCGATCCCATCTGGTGGTATCTGGAGACACGTAAGTTCGGTACGGCACCACATGCCGGTTTCGGTCTCGGTTTTGAACGGTTGATGCTATTTATAACGGGGATGACCAATATACGTGATGTGATTCCTTTCCCTCGTAGCCCTAAGAATGCGGAGTTTTAATAACGATTGACAATAGGATGTCATTTGAGAAAAAGATTGAGAGTTAATAAATGAAGAATATACGCAATTTCTGTATTATTGCACACATTGACCACGGCAAAAGCACGTTGGCAGATCGCTTGCTGGAGTTCACCAAGACTGTTGAAGGGAAGGACCTGCAGGCGCAGGTCCTCGACAACATGGACCTGGAACGGGAACGCGGTATCACCATTAAGAGCCATGCCATTCAGATGGACTATGAATTTGAAGGAGAAAAATATACGCTCAACCTGATTGATACCCCGGGACATGTCGATTTCTCCTATGAGGTGTCACGGTCCATTGCTGCCTGCGAAGGCGCTCTGTTGGTGGTTGACGCAGCACAGGGCATACAGGCACAGACCATCTCGAACGTCTACATGGCTATTGAGCACGATCTGGAGATCATACCTATCCTCAACAAGGTGGATCTGGAGAGTGCCATGCCCGACGAGGTGGAGGACCAGATCGTAGAGCTGCTGGGATCACCGCGGGAAGAGATCATCCGTGCAAGCGGCAAGACAGGTATAGGTATTGAAGCGATCTTGCGTGCCATCATCGAACGTGTACCGTCACCTCCGGGTGATCCTGATGCACCGTTGCAGGCATTGATCTTCGACTCGGTCTTTAACCCGTTCAGGGGTATCATCGCCTATTACAAGATTGTGAACGGAACCATCAGAAAGGGTGAGCTTGTGAAATTCATTGCTACCGGTAAAGAGTATAATGCCGATGAGGTGGGTATACTACGGCTGACCATGTCGTCACGAGATGAGGTGCGGTGTGGTGATGTGGGCTATATCATATCCGGTATCAAGACATCGAAAGAGGTGAAGGTAGGAGATACCATCACGCATGTGAAGCGTCCCGCAACAGAGGGAATAGCCGGGTTCGAAGAAGTGAAGCCGATGGTATTCGCCGGTGTTTATCCCATTGATAGTGAAGATTTTGAGAACCTGCGTGCTTCGCTCGAGAAACTACAGTTGAACGATGCGTCCCTCACCTTCACACCTGAATCATCCGTGGCGTTGGGATTTGGTTTCCGGTGCGGTTTCCTGGGACTGCTCCATATGGAGATCATCCAGGAACGACTCGAACGGGAGTTTAACATGGATGTGATCACCACCGTCCCGAACGTTTCATACCGTGTCTATGACAAGAAGAACGTAATGAAGGAGGTGCACAACCCCAGCGGCTTGCCAGATCCTACACTTATCGACCGCATCGAAGAGCCTTTTATCCGGGCCTCTGTAATCACCAACACTGCCTATATCGGCTCCATCATGACGCTCTGTCTTGGGAAGAGGGGTGTGTTGATCAAACAGGAATACATCTCCGGCGACCGTGTTGAGATATATTATGATCTACCGCTCGGTGAGATCGTGATTGATTTCTACGACAAGCTGAAAAGTATCTCGAAAGGGTACGCCTCGTTCGATTACCATATGCATGATTACCGTCCTTCCAGGCTGGTGAAGATGGATATCCTGCTGAACGGTGAGCCGGTGGATGCACTCTCCACCCTCACACACACCGACAATGCTCAGAGCTTCGGTCGCCGCATGTGTGAGAAGCTGAAGGAACTGATACCCCGCCAGCAGTTCGATATCGCTATTCAGGCTGCTATCGGAGCGAAGATCATCGCCCGTGAAACGGTGAAGGCGGTACGAAAAGATGTGACGGCCAAGTGCTACGGCGGTGATATCTCCCGTAAACGTAAGCTGCTCGAGAAGCAAAAAGAGGGGAAGAAACGGATGAAACAGGTGGGCAACGTGGAGGTACCGCAGAAAGCATTCCTCGCGGTGTTGAAACTGGATTAAAGCTGTCACCTCTGGTGGCAGAAGCTTTGCAAAGGCAGCGGTTTCGGTTTTAACTTACCGCTCACCGCTTAAAGCTTACAACTAATTGATAACTAAAAACCGGAACAATGAAAACAAAAATTTTACTTTTGGTGCTTTTCGTCATTGGAAGCTACTCTTTTGCCAATGCGCAGTACGTAAATGAAACACCTATAGGTGCGCTCGATGCTGAATATATTCGTATATGGTCTGATTCGGGCCCGCTATTGAGTTCAAAAATCACGGTGAGAGTAGATTGGGGACAGGGTGGACGTACACCGCAGATCAGTGACGACCGCCGCAGGGTGGTCTCCTTCAACGGGATGATCGCAGTGCTGAACATGTTAAGCAAAGAGGGTTTTGAGCTGATGGAGATTGTCCGTGACTCTAAGGATGAGAACGAGATCTTCTACCTGCGAAGGAAAGAGGGATTTGATCCCTTCACCGGCGGCAGTGACAAGGGAGCAGTGGAGTATGATCCCGGCACACACAGCCGATAGTCCGGCCTGTTTTAAAAATGCAAAAGGCACGCCAATCACTTGGAATGCCTTTCTGTTCAAAATAATAATAAAGTAGAGAGAAGGCTGCTGACAGGAACCTGTCATGCAGCTTTTTTTTAGTTTTGGATCAACACCACCGAGGGGTTGATGCCCAAAGCGATAAGCCTTTTTTTCAGCGTTCCCGTCTTGTCGAACCAATAAACATCACCGGGATGAATGTAATCGGTGGAAGCGACAAAGAGATCACCGGTGACGGGATCGACCGAGACATTGTTCATGATCGGGATCTCGGTACCGTCGCTGATAAAACTGTCGCTCACGATCTCCTCTTTAAGACAGTCGTAGACAACCACCCTGTTGGGTTCCTCCCACGCACCACAGATGATATAGGCCATGTTGTTGCTGATCACAAATTTCTGTGGGGATGCGATGCCGGCGATGGTCTCCACCGTGCTGCTGCCGGAGCGTATCATCTTGAAGGCACCCGGCTCATCGGCATAGTTGCCGGTCACCGAAAGGTAGATGTCTCCCTGGCTGTCGGCATACAACGAGCCGGGATTGGTGCCCACCACTATCTTTTTCTCCTCGGTGAAGCTGGTGAGGTCGATCACCGAGAGGCTGTTGTCATACCCGTTGGCCCAGTTCAACCCTCCCGAGTTGGTCACGTAGATCTTGTTGTTTTTGATGGCGATCCCCTCCGGGTCCATCCCCACCGTTACCGATCCGTCGAAGGCCAGCGTGAGGGTATCGATGCGGGTGACCGTGTCGTCGAAGGATGTGACATAGACCTTTCCGCCATGGGCTGCAAGACGGCGCGGCTCTTTGCTCTGTCCCCCGACTCTCTTCATCTCTATACGTCGGAGCGATCTGCCGGTGGCAGCTTCCAGCACCTCGAGGGTTCCTGATATACTGACCGCGATATAGATCTTCGAGCCATATTGCAGCATATCATTTGCTACATCACCCAGTCCATCTTTGTTCACAAGATTGAAATAATCTTTGATGATCGTTTCCTCCTGCAGGTCGTAACGCGCCAGGGTGGCATTGTTCCCTTCCCTGCTTCCCTCGTTCAGGATCAGCAGCGCTTTACTATTATCGGGGAACTCTCCGCCGGGATTGTCGGTATCGGAACAGCCCCATAGCAACAGCGCTGCAAAAAGAATGATGTAGTGAAAAAGTCGATTTTTGTTCATTGCATTAAAAAATTTAAAAGTGAATGGATAATGTCAACCTGTAAGAACGACCCGGCATGGGGTAGTTGCGCACGATCTCATAGTTCCTGCCGGTGAGATTGAGTGCCTCACCCGCCAGCAGGAGCCTCCCCAGAGGAGTGGAAAACGATCTCTGGAGCGAGATGCTGTGATCGGCATACCCCTGCATGCGATAGGCCGCATCGTTGTAACCGTTGCTGTAACGCTCACCCGACCAGATAAGGGTGTAGGATAGCTGCAGCTGTTTTAACTCTAGTGCCGCACGGGCAGACCCCGAGTGACGGGGTGTGTAGGGCAGCTGGTGGCCGTAGTTCACCTGCTGCGGATCGGTGCGGTCGGATGCTATCTGCCAGGTGTAGCTGACGCCGGCACGAATCATCATTCTGTCTGTCAGCGCCGTAACACTCTCCATTGAGAGGTCGGCACCGTTGATGATCACCTTACCCACATTGATCATGGCCCACTGGTGCAGGTTGCCGGTAGGGTAGGCTACGATCTTGTTATCCACCCGGTTGTGATAGGCGTCGGCCATGAATGTAAACTGCTGCAAAAGCGCACCATTGGTAGTGCCGAAGGTGAGTCCGATGTTGAACTGCTCCGCATCTTCCGGCAGCAAGTTGCGCACCCCCACCTGCGGGTAGTAGAGGTCGTTGAAGGTGGGCAGCCGGAAGCTCTTCTTATAGAAGGCCCGCAGACGCAGTTCATGAGCGTAGAGGGGCTTGAAGGATGCACTCAGGTAGGGTGAGAGGCGGTTGCAGTTGGTGGCGGCCACCCCGTTCTCCGTCGACTCGAAGGTCTGCGTACGGAGTAGGCTGGCGGTGGCCAGCAACCGTTCACTGACCCATTTGGCGGCGATCACCGCGTGGGTGGTGAGGCGGGTGGGGGTGGTGAACCCCTGACGGTTGCCATGCATGGTGGCCGATATCAGGTCACTTGAGGCTGAGAAGGAGAGGTTGGGAAAAGCACGGTAGAGTGCCGACAGAGAGCCGTAACGCTCAAATTGCGTGAAGATATCCTCAACTTTTCCCGATGCACCCAGGTAGGTGGGATCGAGATAGCGTAGGTAACCCTGCTGAAACTTGCCATTGGCTTGTAGCTCCCACTTGCAAGAGAGGGCATGTTCAAAATGGCCCTGCAGGAAGAAGCTCCGGTCCCACAAACGCTGACCGGCATCATGGAGGGTGTTGTGGTAGATGGTGGCACCCGGTAAGCCCCGTTCCGAGCTGTAATAATAGAGACGAAGACCGCCCCGGCTGCTGGCTGAGAATTTCGCATGCAGCGATGACTCCAGGCGCATGTTCTCCACATCGCCATTGATTCGACGCTCCCAGGAGGTGCTGTCGCCGGCTGAGGAACCGTAACGTAGCAGGTAGGGGTAATCGCCGCGCGAGCTCATCCACTCACCGTTGATGGAGGCACTTACCTTTTCTGAGAGACGGCTGTTGATCAGTAGGGAGGGATTGAACAGTCCGAAGGAACCACCCCGAAGGGTTGCTTTTCCGTTCACCCTTTTGTTGTCGGCAAATCGGGGAGCAGCGGTGGTGATCTCCAGTGCCGAGGTAGCGGCGAAGGTACGCGCAGGACGGAAGATACGATCATCCTGTCCGTTGTGGAGCGTGAGCCGCTCCACGTTGTCGAGTGAGAAACGGCCGATGTCGATCTGTCCCGTCTGCTGGTCGGAGAGGACAATACCGTTGTAGCTCACCGCCGTGTGATGTGCCCCCAGGCTCCGCACCGAGATCGTTTTCAGTCCCCCTATACCGCCATAATCGCGGATAGTGACACCTGGGAAATGCTTCACCGCATCGGAGAGTTGCAATGCGTTGAGCTGGCCGATCTGTTCGTCAATAAGGATATGCCGGGGTGCTGTGGAACGCATTTCACGGTCTCTGAAACGCTCACTGATCACCACCTCCGGCAGTTCAAGACTGTCGGCCACCGTTTGCCCAGTAACTCCGTTTCCTACGGTCAGCACCACAAAAATAAGCAGGAATACTTTTTGTTTGAATACCCTCATCCATACCGAATTTATATTCCGGCAAAGCTAAATGAAAAGGAAACACGTAAATAATCAATAAATTGTCGCGTGTCGTTTTCAAGCTTCATTCCCCGAAAGCTATGTAACATATATGATGCATTGGCAGGTCTTCTGACTTACTCCCGTGTCTGAACGCCTTCCCATCCCGATCTGACGGAATAGTGGCAAAGGTGATTGTTCAGCACGTAAGCGGAGCTTACAGCAGCGGGTCTGTTCAGGATTTACACCTGATTCCCTTTTCATTACTGTTTCGAAGCAACTATGAAACAGATAACACCAATATTTCTGATGGCAAAGGTAGAGATTTATTTTTAAATCCCAAGTAAACTCAAATATTTAATCTCTCTCTGAAATTGATAATTCAACAGCAATTTGATTGCTCCTGACAGATCGTTATAGAACATTAAGGCTTAATAGCCTGTAATCTGATCTTTATAAAAACCGTTTACACAACGGTTGTCGTTGAGGGGCTCACTCAATCACACTTCAGGAATCGCATTATTATTCTTCCTGCTTTCAAGATAACGAATAAGCGTCTCACTTCTCTCTTTTTCGAATTTCAATTGTTCAATGTTCAAAAGGAGTGCTGAGAGTTCATAAGAGTGTGCGATCCCCTTTTTTGCCGCATTAGTCAGAGGGACAGATACCGTGCGTCTGCCGATAAAGTGGAGAGTGACAGGTTCATCCTGGAAGGTGTGGATAAACTGTGCCACACCGTTCTCATCGCTTCCGCTGTAACGGACAATCTCGTATGATTTGTCAATCGTGTTAAAGCGATAATTCAGTCCATCAGATGTGATAGCAACTGTTTCAGCAAAGTTCCCATCACCGGAAGAGACTTTAATCTTATTGTGTCTGACAGTGCTTCCGGAGAGAATACTCTCGATGAACAGGGTTCCCTTTTCC
Organism: Bacteroidales bacterium; assembly: GCA_012727735.1. GTDB lineage: Bacteria > Bacteroidota > Bacteroidia > Bacteroidales > Dysgonomonadaceae > Proteiniphilum. Next base: position 14,724 of record JAAYGM010000042.1, read on the forward strand.
CGCACACCTGAACGTAACCCGATACGGTCTAATGAGGACTGATGAGGATACGCTTTCGGATAGTACTCACCAAACTCCTGGTACCTGTTGTCTCTTACATATTCGAACTTTGTAAGCATTTCACTGAGTTGGGTATAATTCTCTCGAAGCATGGAATCACAAAAGAGAATATTCCTTTTGTTCTCTGCCATACGTACATCCTGCATTAACGAAAAACCGGCATTAATCTCATCAAAAGATTTGGGGAAGAGCACTTTTATGCTGTCTATCTTTAGTTTAGACAACGAGTAATTACCATCCCTGTATGCTGCTTCTGCTTCGGAAAGATACTGTTTTGCCCCTCTTTCTTTCCCGGAGCATCCGAGAGTAAAAAGTGAAGCAAACAGTAATATAATTATCTGAGCTGAAAAACGTACCACGAAAAGAAATTTATCTTATGTAAATAACCTTATAATCAACTTATAACTGTGCAAAGTTAGAAATATATTCCTCATAGCAGGCTGTTTTAAAGTACATTTATTGTAATTTTGCAATTCCTAACAGAAAAAACAGGGCCGTAGTGAAAAGACATTTCATCTTTCACAAACAGCCACCACTTGAAAATGACAGATTGATTATGGATATATCTCAGGAAGAGATAAAGGCATATTTAGACAGACATATCTTCAGACTTATCTCTGATGCTGCCGATGAAATGAAGCTGGAGTGTTACCTGATAGGCGGATACGTACGTGATTTTTTTCTATATCGCCCCTCAAATGATATTGATGTTGTTGCTATCGGCAAGGGAATAGAACTGGCAGAGTCAGTTGCCGACAAACTTGGGAAAAACACCTCATTGACTGTGTTTAAAAACTTTGGCACAGCACAGATCAAACACAAGGATTATGAGATTGAGTTTGTGGGAGCCCGTAAAGAGTCATACCGCAACGACTCCCGAAAGCCCATTGTAGAAGACGGCAGCATGGAGGATGACCAGAGACGGCGTGATTTTACCATCAACGCCATGGCTTTCTGCCTGAACAAAGAACGCTTCGGTGAACTGCTCGACCCTTTCAATGGTATACAGGACCTGGAAGATCTGATTATCCGCACTCCTCTCGATCCGGACATCACCTTCAGTGATGACCCTTTACGTATGATGCGTGCCGTTCGTTTTGCTTCACAGTTGGGATTTGATATCTTTCCTGATACCTTCGATGCGATCAAACGCAACCGGGAACGTATCAACATTGTATCGATGGAGCGTGTGGCTGATGAGCTCAATAAGATTATCCTGTCACCCAAGCCCTCGGTAGGATTCATCCTGCTTGAGAAAACAGGACTACTTGATATCATCTTTCCTGAGTTCACCGCGTTAAAAGGTGCTGAAACGAAAGATGGAGTGGGGCATAAGGATAATTTTTATCATACACTAATCGTGGTGGATAATATCGCGAAGCAAACAGACGATCTATGGTTGCGCTGGGCGGCGATTCTCCATGATATCGCCAAGCCTGTCACCAAACGATGGGATCCCAGGCTGGGATGGACGTTTCATAACCATAACTTCGTGGGTGAAAAAATGATCCCCCGGATCTTCCGCAGGATGAAGCTACCGCAGAACGAGAAGATGAAATTTGTGCAGAAGATGGTTTCGCTCCATATGCGCCCCATGCAATTGGTGGAGGATGAGGTCACCGATTCAGCCGTACGTCGCCTGTTGTATGATTCCGGGAATGATATTGATGATTTGATGACGCTCTGCGAAGCGGATATAACATCGAAAAATCAGGAGAAGGTGAAACGGTTTATGAATAACTTCAGGATAGTGCGAAGAAAACTGCAGGAGATTGAGGAGAAGGATCGTGTACGCAATTTTCAGCCACCCGTGGACGGCAACGAGATCATGCAGGTGTTCGGCCTGTCACAGGGACGCGAGGTGGGGTTGCTCAAAGCAGCCATCAAAGAGGCGATCCTTGATGGTGTAATCCCCAATGAGCACGATGCTGCCTATTTCTTCATGCTGGAAAAGGCGAAAGAGATGAATATGAAGCTATTAAAGATTGACTAAACAGGCTGATCACGGCAATAAAAGTGAACATCTTTTATCCGGTATGAAAAAAAATATAGTACGATTCATTAGAGAAGGATAATCCGCTTATTCAAAAAGGTATTGAGAGATGGAATCAGACTGGTTGGATAGGATCCACCTTCCCCTGTGGGTGGGATAATTAACCGCTATGAGGGATATTAACATTTTTTTCTTTAATATTTCTCTTTCTGCCTCGTTTTCTGAGATAATTTTTATTACTTTGCAACTAATTTTGGAATAAGTTCGTTATACAACTTTCTCTTTTTCGTTTATCCTAAACCGGTATGTCCAACAAGAAAAAAGTATCCACTGCCCGATTCTTAAATGCTAAAATAACCTCTACTATCAGTATTTCGCTGGTACTGGTGTTGTTGGGTTTGACCCTGCTGATTCTTTTCATGGGGAATGGCTTATCGAAGTATGTGAAAGAGAATATGAGTTTCAACGTGATGCTTTCCGCTGAAGTGACAGATGCTCAGATAAGTGCAATCCGTAAAAACCTGGATGCAGAGCCTTTTGTGAAATCATCGCGGTTTATCAGTAAGCAGGAGGCGAAAGAGCAATTGATCAAAGAGCTGGGCGATGATCCCGAAGAGCTGCTGGGTTATAATCCGGCGCTGGACTGCATAGAGATCTTTCTTCATTCAGAATATGCGAACAATGATAGTATTGCCGTGATTAACAAGGTAATCAGGCAGGATAATAATGTGACGGATCTGCTCTTTCAACAGGAGGCGATTGATCTGATCAACAATAATCTTTCAAAAGTGATGACTGTCCTGCTCATTCTCGCAGCTGTACTTCTGTTCATTTCGTTCACGCTGATCCGTAACACCATACGTTTGAGCGTCTACTCGAAAAGGTTTATTATTCACACGATGAAGCTGGTAGGTGCCACAGGCAGTTTTATCAGGAGACCGTTCGTGATAAACAATATCATTACAGGTATCATAGCAGGCGTGATTGCTGACGGGATCATACTTTTGCTGATCACCTATTTCAGCAAAGAGTATGTTTCAATCGGTCCTATAGTCACTGTGACCGACCTGGTTATTATCTTCTCTGCCGTGGTACTTCTCGGTGTGATCATCTCTACCGTTGCCACCGCATTTGCAGTGAACAGGTATGTGAAAATGAGATCAGATCAACTCTATTACATATAATAAATCTCAGAATAAATGACACAAAAAAATATCGCTCTAAGCAAGACAAATTTAATTATTTGTGGTATCGCGATTCTGCTTATTATTGCAGGTTTTCTACTGATGACAGGACCATCCACTACGCTTGAGAACGGATTTGAACCGGATATCTTCAGTGCCAGGCGGATCAAAGTCGCACCTGTTGTCACTGTGGCCGGATTTACACTGATGATCGTAGGTGTTTTGTACCCTTCCAGAGATAAAAAAGCAGAAAAGTAAAATAATAGGGAGTGCCAGCCACTCCAAAAATCATCTTCATGACTATATTAGAGGCAATCATTATTGCTATTGTTGAGGGACTGACAGAGTTCCTCCCCGTTTCCTCCACCGGACATATGATAATCGCACAGGCGCTCCTGGGAATAGAGAGTACCGCATTTGTAAAAGCTTTCACCGTCATCATTCAGTTTGGTGCGATCATGTCTGTTGTGTTTCTTTACTGGAAACGTTTTTTTCGTTTGAACCCCATCACCATTTTCGATAAAGAAGCTGTTATCGGTATGTCCTCCGGAAAGAAGGGATGTACCTTTCTCCTGCGATTCCTGAAAAAATATGATTTCTACTGGAAGCTGTTTATCGCTGTGCTTCCTGCAGGGATTATCGGCCTGGCGCTGGGTGACCATATCGATGCCATGCTTGAGAGCGTGACGGTGGTAGCGGTGATGCTGGTGGCAGGAGGTATCTTCATGCTCTTTGTGGATCAATGGTTCAACAGACCGTCACAGGATCAGTCGATGAGCTGGCAGCGAGCCCTGAAGATTGGTTTTTTTCAGTGTATCGCGATGATTCCCGGTGTATCACGCTCCATGGCTACCATCGTGGGGGGTATGGGAACAAAGCTTACCCGTAAGAACGCGGCTGAGTTCTCCTTTTTTCTTGCTGTTCCCACTATGGCTGCAGCAGCAGGATACAAGCTGTATCAATTACTGAAAGATCCTGCCAGCGTGGAGATGTTGAGTGAAAACATGTTGCTACTGCTTATCGGTAATATCGTTGCATTCTTTGTTGCCATTCTTGCGATCCGGTTTTTTATCGATTTCATCACCAAATACGGCTTCAGGGCTTTTGGTGTCTATCGTATCATCGTAGGTGGAATCCTGCTCGTGCTGATTATGTCGGGAGTGAGTTTAACCATATAAAGGAACGATGGATTTTATTGAAGGTGAGATTATTTATATCGATAAACCGCTACACTGGACATCATTCAGGGTGGTACGTGTAGTGCGTGCCAAGTTGTGCCGGAAGCTGAATATAAAAAAGCTGAAAGTAGGACATGCCGGCACACTCGATCCGCTGGCTACGGGTGTCATGACGATCTGTACCGGAAAAAAAACGAAACGTATTGAGGAGTTGCAGGCACATACAAAAGAGTATGTCGCACAGGTTCGTCTCGGAGCAACCACACCATCCTTCGATCTGGAGACGGAGGTTGATGCGGAGTATTCCACAGCACACATCACAAGAGAAATGGTGGAGGAGACGCTTAGAACCTTCACAGGAAGCATAGAACAAATACCTCCGGTATACTCTGCAGTCAAGGTGGATGGTAAAAGAGCGTATGAGTTTGCCCGAAAGAATGAAGTTATTGAACTAAAACCCAAATTATTGGTTATAGATAGTATCGAATTGATTTCTTCTGAGCTTCCTTACATTACCATCCGCGTGGTATGCAGTAAAGGTACATACATCAGAGCGTTGGCAAGAGATATTGGTGAAGCGTTACACTCGGGTGCACACCTTACCGGGTTGACACGTACGAGGGTAGGAGAGACCACACTGGAAAAGTGTCTGAAGATGGAGGATATAGACCGTTTTTTTGATGAGCACATAAGTTCAGGGGATCAATTATGAGTCTTGAAAACAAATGTAATAGATATAGGTTATTAACGTATGAAACTTTCGCAATTCAAATTTAATTTGCCGGAAGAGCTTGTCGCGAAACACCCCGCTGTGAATCGTGATGAAGCCCGGCTTCTTGTTGTACACAGAAAAACCGGATTATTGGAACACAAGGTGTTCAAGGATGTACTTGAATATTTTAAGAAAGATGATTTTTTCATCTTTAACGACACGAAGGTCTTTCCCGCCAGGTTGTTCGGAAACAAGGAGAAAACAGGTGCCAAGATCGAGGTGTTCTTGTTGAGAGAGCTTAACCCCGATCAGCATTTATGGGATGTCCTGGTGAACCCTGCACGCAAAATACGTATCGGGAACAAACTTTATTTCGGTGAAAATGAGGAGCTGGTTGCTGAGGTCATCGATAATACCACGTCACGTGGACGTACACTCAGGTTTCTCTATGACGGTCCCTACGATGAATTCAAGCGTATGTTGTTCTCGATTGGAGAGACACCAATACCTGAATATCTTGAACGGGATGCAGAACCAGAAGATGTGGAGAGATATCAGAACATTTTCGCTCAAAATGAAGGTGCTGTCGTTGCTCCCGCAGCGGGACTGCATTTCAGCCGTGAGTTGATGAAAAGGATGGAGATCCGTGACGTTAAGTTTGGATTCATCACCCTTCATAACGGATTGGGCGCTTATCGGATGATTGATGTGGAGGATCTGACGAAACATAAGATGGAGTCGGAACAGATGGTCATCACCGGGGGATTGTGCGAATATGTGAACAGGGCAAAAGATGAGGGACGCAATATCTGTGCCGTAGGAACATCTGTGCTGCGTGCTGTGGAAACCACGGTGAGCACCGACGGCCATTTGAAACCCAAAGAGGGGTGGACCAATAAATTCATCTTTCCTCCCTATGAATTTACACTCACCAATAGTCTTATCACCAATTTTCATCTTCCCTATTCCACCTTGCTGATGATGGCATGTGCCTTTGGAGGATATGAGAGGATAATGGAAGCTTACGAAGTGGCGATAAAGGAGAAGTACAAATTCGGGGCATATGGTGATGCCATGTTGATTATTGATTGATGCATATTGAAGGTGATACCGGAGGAATGATGAAAAACAACGAACACTCTGTCTTTTTAGCACTTGGATCAAATCTGGGTGATAAGCAGAAAAATATAGAGGATGCATTCGAAAAAATTGAAGAGCGGATTGGGAAAATTACTTCACTTTCCGCTCTTCATATTACCAATCCGGTAGGATTTCAATCTGCCAATATCTTTGTAAACTGTGTCTGCGAAGTGGTTACTAATATTGATATATACACACTATTCGCTACCACTCAAGAAGTTGAAAAAGAGATAGGTAGGAGAGTAAAAAGCAGATATGGTATTTACACAGACAGAATTATCGATATTGACCTTATTATGGTTGATAATCTGATTATAAACACACCTGATCTGACTATTCCACACCCCCTGTTTCACCTCCGCGATTTTGTGCTTGCACCATTCTGCGAAATAGCACCGGACAGGATCCACCCTCTATTCGGTAAAACGATCCGCAAATTGAAGGATGAGCTGGATCGGATGCAGACAGCTTATTGATTCAATTCATCTACTGGTGCTTCATGCTGCTTCCGGCAGCTACATTCAGCAATGGTTCATCTGATCTGAACCTTTTACCGTTCATGGAATCTCTCTTCTTTTCATAGGGGAAAATGTTTTGGATTATTTTTTACACTGTAAGTTACATCATATCCAAATATTAACAAAATTGATAATAATTTATCAACAATAGCAGAATGGGTTGCCGGTTAATAGAAAAAAAGTGCCATATTTGTCTGTATAATAATCTATAGGGAGGTTTGAAGATGGCAATTTTCGGGAAGGGTTACGATTATTTCCTTGGTTATGCATTAAGTGGTGGAGGAGCCAAAGGTTTCGCTCATCTGGGTGCATTGAAAGTACTGGAGAAATATGGCTTGAAACCCGATGTGATTGCCGGTACTAGTGCAGGTGCGCTTGCCGGTGTTTTTTATGCAGATGGATACCACCCCGATGAAATTGCTGATCTTTTCAGGAAGAGGGAATTCAGAGAGTTTGTGGAGTTAACCATACCAAAATCCGGTTTCTTGAAAAGTACGGGATTACACAGTTTCCTGAAAAAGAACCTGAGAGCCAAGCGGTTCGAGGATTTGCAAGTCCCTTTTTATGCTGTGGCAACCGATTGGGAGAGAGCCTGTTCCGTGACTTTCTCCGATGGTGATGATTTGGTAGATGCGGTGGTGGCATCCTGTTCCATACCCATCATATTTTATCCTCAGGTGATCCATGGTGTAACTTATGTAGACGGGGGTATACTGAAGAATTTCCCAGTTTCCGTCATCAGGAAAAAATGCAAAAATGTGATTGGCGTAAATGTTTCACTGGTTATCCCTCCTGCGGAGAAAAACAATATCCGTACGATGCTGGAAAGAACGTTTAACCTGATGTCTAACGCCAACACACTTTTCGATAAAACATACTGTGATATACTCATTGAAACGAAAGGGATTGAAAAATATTCAATGTTCAATATGCATAACCAGGAAACCATCATGGAGGCCGGATATCATTATGCAGCCATGGTGATGAGTGAAAAAGAATCTCTGCAGATCGTAAGAAAATGTCACAGGCATTACGAGTTGACAGAAAAGGTAAGTGCCAGACTCCGGCGGATAAGCCCGGGGACTGATTCAAAATAAAGGCAAAACCGGCCACTCTCTGGTAAACCATATATTAATAAAAGATGGTTCTCTCAGGCTTACAGATTATTAAATAAAAACATAAATAAACCTTATGCTTGACAATAAATTATTTATCTATCAATTACTACCCAGGATTTTTGGCAACAGCGTTTCCAGGAACATATGCAACGGGACTATTGAGGAAAACGGATGCGGGAAGTTCAACGATATCACAGATGATCTGTTGACAAAACTAAAAGAGAGTGGTTATACCCATATATGGTATATAGGTGTACTTGCTCATGCCTCTACGACCGATTATACTGCTTACGGTATACCGAAAGAATTCCCGGAAATTGTCAAAGGGAGGGCCGGATCACCGTATGCTGTAAGGGATTTTTACGATGTAGATCCTGATTTGGCAATGGATATACCCAACAGAATGTTAGAGTTCGAAGGGTTGATCAAACGCACGCACGATGCAGGGCTAAAGGTGATCATTGACAATGTTCCCAATCATGTGGCACGTAATTATCAAACGGTAAACAAGCCTGAGGGAACAGAAGATTTTGGAGCGAGGGATGATTCCTCGATAGCCTTCTCACCACAAAACAACTTCTATTACATCCCGGGGCAACCTCTGGAACTACAACTCTCCCCTGATAAAATGATCAATGCTGCTTACCATGAGTATCCAGCCAGAGTCACTGGTAACGACTGTTTCACCAGTGCTCCCACCCAGTTTGACTGGTATGAAACAGTCAAGCTCAATTATGGAGTGGATTACATGGATGGCAACAGGTCATATTTCACTCCCATACCTGACACATGGATAAAAATGAAAGAGATACTCCTCTTCTGGGCAGAAAAGGAGATAGACGGTTTTCGCTGTGATATGGCTGAAATGGTTCCATTGAAGTTCTGGCAATGGGTAATTCCAAGGATAAAAATCAGGTTTCCTGAGATGGTCTTCCTTGCCGAGATATACAATCCTTCGGCATATCGTGATTTTTTGAGCAACAACATATTTGATTATCTCTACGACAAGGTGGGACTCTATGATGTACTGCGTGATGTAGCTTGTGGCTACAGGCCTTCTTCGGATATTACTTTTACACTGAATAATGTCGGAGATATTCAGCATAGAATGCTCAACTTCATGGAAAATCATGATGAACAGCGAATTGCTTCTGATTATTTTCTCAAAGATGGAGACAAGGGAAAGGCGGCAATGATCGTGACATCAAGCATCAATACCAATCCTGTCATGATCTACGCGGGACAGGAGCTTGGAGAAAATGGTATGGACGAGGAGGGGTTCAGTGGAAAGAACGGACGTACGACCATCTATGATTACTGGTCGGCAGATACACTACACCGATGGAACAACCATGGCAAATGGAACAATAAACGACTGACAAAAAAAGAGAAAGAGCTGCGGTGCTTCTACAACCGCCTCATCAGGGTTTGTAAAGAGGAAGCGTCTGTTTCCAGTGGAAAGTTTTACGACCTTATGCCGGCAAACTACGAAAACAGTGAATTCGATTCCACCCGTCTTTTTGCCTTTTTGAGAAGCCATGAGGATGAATTATTGCTGGTTGTGGCCAATTTTGATCATGAGATGAATGAGTGTACCGTTCATATCCCGCCCCATGCCTTTTCTTTCCTGAATATTGAAGATACAGGAGAAGGTAAATTAACACCACTGCTGAAAAAAGAAGAGGATGAGTTACTCTTCACTTACGATTACCCATTCAGGATCAAACTTGATCCTCACTCAGGTGAGATATATAAAATTTCTTTTTTATAAAATAGACCTTTTTGAAGTTAGTTTTTGTACTTTTGTTGAAACTTTCACACCTATACTGGGAGATTAGTCACGTAAAGAACTATTTCATTAGTTTTTCAAAATTTAAAAGCATGCAGGAGAGACCATTTAAAATCTTTTCGGGAACAAAATCGCGTTATTTTGCCGAAAAGGTATGTAACAGTTTGAGTTGCCCATTGGGTAACATGATCATTGAACATTTCGCCGATGGCGAGTTTGCCGTTTCTTACGAAGAATCCATTCGCGGCAAGCAGGTATTTCTTATCCAATCCACTTTCCCCAACTCAGACAATCTGATGGAGTTATTGCTGATGATTGATGCAGCAAAGAGAGCATCAGCCAAGTCCATCGTTGCTGTCATCCCCTATTTCGGTTGGGCCAGACAGGACAGAAAAGATAAACCCCGCGTAAGCATCGGAGCGAAACTGATTGCTGATATGCTGGCTGCTGCCGGCATCAACCGTTTGATCACAATGGATTTGCATGCAGACCAGATTCAGGGATTTTTCAATGTTCCTGTCGATCACCTCTATGCCTCCGGCGTGTTCGTGGAATACCTAAAACAACTGGAATCAAAAAATATGGTTATCGCCACTCCTGACGTGGGAGGAACAAAACGGGCCAGTGCTTATTCCAAATTTCTGGGTTGTCCCATGGTTATCTGTTATAAACTCCGGAAGAAAGCGAACGAAATATCGGATATGCAGATTATCGGAGATGTGCGTGGAATGGATGTATTGCTTATCGATGATATCGTTGACACCGCCGGAACCATCACCAAAGCGGCAGATCTGATCATGGAGCACGGAGCCAATTCTGTGCGTGCCATCGCCAGCCATGCTGTCATGTCTGATCCGGCATCAGCAAGAGTGGATCATTCCCACCTTAAGGAACTCATTTTCACAGATAGTATTCCCTATCCAATGAAATCGGACAAGGTGAAGATTCTCTCTGTTGCCGATATGTTTGCCGACTCCATCATGAGGGTGTGCAATAATCAGTCGATCAGCTCGTTGTATGTCGTCTGACGATATGATCACCGTTTGTACCGTGTAACATAAAAGTTTTGTACCTACTTTAAAAGTCAATAACATTCATAGAAAGCGATCGTTCAATTTTACCAGAAAAGAAACAAACAGGGATTTTTTCCACATATTACACTTGAAAAGTTTAATAATCGTTGGTTTAATCTCAAAGTTTTCAGTATATTTGGGATTAATAATAAATTATTTAAGCCTATTAATCATATATAAAAACAATTGTTATGGATTACAAAATTGATGAAATTGAAGGTATAGGTCCTGTTTACGGAGAGAAATTAAAAGTAGCCGGAATAAACAGTGTTGCTAATTTACTCGAGAAATGCGCGGGCAAAAAAGGTCGTGTTGCATTGGCAAATGAAACCGGAATTGATGAGAAGCTCATTCTGAAATGGACCAATCATGCCGATTTGTTTCGCATTAACGGAATAGGTCCCCAATTTTCAGAACTTCTGGAAGAGGCTGGTGTTGACACCGTAAAAGAACTACGTACACGTAACGCCGAGAATCTGTATGCCAAGATACAGGAAGTGAACGGAGCAAAGAAACTGGTGCGTCGTCTACCGTCACTTGATCAACTCACTAAAATGATTGAAGAAGCCGGAAAATCAGAGGTTCGTATGACCTATTGACCGAGTACATAAAATAGATCCAGATTTATACTGATAAAAAAGGCTGAAAATATCAGCCCTTTTTTTATCAGTATAGTGAATGTTTTTTTTTGATTACCTGTAGTAATCCTTCACAGGCATCTTCAAGCAGGTCGAGCACAAGTTCAAATCCCGTAGAACCGCCATAATAGGGGTCTGGTATGTTGTCATGATTGTTAAACTGCACTGAGAACTCAGTCATCAGGTGAATCTTATCTGCCTGTTCCTTGCCTGATACCAATGATTTCACAGTATGGTAATTGTTCTCATCCATCACAATGATATAATCGAAATCATTAAAATCAGTCTTTTTAAACTTGCGGGCACGGCTACAAAAATCATATCCCCTTTTCTCCCCGTGAGAGCGCATCCGTTCATCAGGCAGATCACCCTGGTGCCATCCTGAAGTACCTGCAGAATCCACTTCGATAATGTCCTGAAGCTCATTCTTCGATACAATCCCCGACATAATACCTTCAGCCGCCGGAGAGCGGCAGATATTACCGAGACAAACGAAAAGCAGGCGTATTCTCTTTTTCTTTCCTTCAGTGGGGTTCATACGTTTAACAGTTGTTTTCTTTCTATAACCTTAACAATGATTGCAAAGATAGTGGAATTCCGGTGAAGTCCAAAAAATATTGATAAGAAAATGAAATAGATGTGAACCCAATCCGGAGCAGTTGAATTTTCTGATTAATTGGTTATCTTTGCAAACTTCTTTTTTTTAACGGAACCACTATTTTACAATGGATAAAGACCCCAACATAAACCACAGGCCAACTGTGAGTGATCTTTCTATCACCGTTCCTGGGGAAAAGGTGAAACTGAAAATAGAAAAGAACAGGATCAGACGTGCGCTGTATGTCGTAGGGGGAACACTCTCACTAGCTCTTGCCCTTCTGGGGATCATTGTTCCCGGTCTGCCGGTGACACCACTGGCACTGTTATCTGCCATCTTATTTGCGAAAAGCTCGGAAAAATTGTACAACTGGTTGTTGAACAACAGAATACTGGGTCCGAGAATCAGGAGCTACCAGCAACGTAAAGGTGTTACAAGAAAAGGAAAGATAGGAATCATTGTCTTTATGACACTTATGGTATCGTTCTCTTCGTTTGTGGTGATACAGATTCTCTGGATCAGAGTGGTGATACTCTCACTCGGGGTGATCGGTTTGTTCGTGGTATGGTTATTTGTTCCGACAGCACAGGATGATCCTGTTAAACAGCGGAAGATGGGACGCAATCACCCTCTTAAATAGGCGAAATAGTACTTCACACCCTTTTTCGATAACATCTCTATATTGAACATGTCCGATGCCCTGGAGATCACTTTCACGCTGCCATCCTTGTATAGGATATCTATACTGTCATCTTTCTCGCTGTACATATCAGTTGTGAGTATATCCGACGAAATAAGATAGGAGGCTTCGTGACGACTCACGCGGTACTTGTCCATGTACCTATCAAGAGTAGAGCCTACTTTCTCCTCATTGACTATCTCATCCGAGATTTCTATTTTAAACAATTTACGGTTGACCATACCGTCACTTAATAGCGACAATACTTTGTCGTGGTGTCCAACCCATACCTTCAGTGCACTCCAGATGTCATTGTCGTCCAAGTTCAAGAAATGACGGAGTGCCGAACCGTTATCTTCAAAATCGGTGAGGGTCGTTTCATTTATTAAAAAGTAGGATAGGGCAGGGGAGGCAAACAATTTTTCGCCGTTCAGCGAAAGTTCTTTGGCTCTCCTTAGCGTGTTGATCATCATCTTTTCTGCTGCCACAGCTGTTTTATGAAGATAAACCTGCCAGTACATCAGCCGGCGCGACATGAGGAAGTTTTCAATCGAATAAATACCTTTCGATTCTACCACCAGTCGTTCTTCTTTCAGATCAAGCATTTTTATGATACGTGCCGAGCCGATGTTCCCTTCGCTCACACCGGTGAAGAAACTGTCACGACGCAGATAGTCAAGTCTATCTACATCGAGCTGACCGCTCACCAGTTGATGAAGGAATCGTTTGGGATGGCTGTCGGTGAAAATGTCGATGGCTGTCTGCAGCTTGCCGTTCCATTCCTTATTCATCTGTTGCATCATCAACAGTGAGATGCGTTCGTGGTGTACGTTGGTCACCAGTGTATGTTCAAGTACGTGTGAGAAGGGACCGTGCCCGATGTCGTGCATAAGGATGGCCGCCAGCGCACCGTTGCATTCCTGCGTCGAGATTTCGTGTCCTTTCTCTTTCAGTGTTTTCAATGCCTCGTCCATCAGAAACATGGCACCAATAGAGTGGTGAAAGCGTGTATGTTGTGCCCCGGGATAGACAAAGGGGGCGAGCCCCAGCTGACGGATACGGTTCAGTCGCTGCAGATTGGGATGCTGAATCAGATCATACACAAAATCATTGGGTATACTGATGAAACCGAAAACGGGATCATTGATTATTTTTCGTTTTTTCATTTTGTCAGATTTCAGTTGTCAGTGATCAGTGGTCAGCTTTTAAACCCAGGTATCTCCTGAGCATTTCCCTCATTTCAAGCTGTAGTTTTTCCGCCTCCCCGGCAGCCTCAGAAGCGTAATCATCACCACTGCCGGCATAGATAATAGCACGCGATGAGTTGACAAGCAGTCCGCAGCTGCTGTTCATCCCATACCGGCATACCTCCTCCAGTGAGCCTCCCTGTGCACCTACACCGGGTACGAGGAGGAAATGATCAGGTACAATCTTCCTCACCTCTTCAAATAGTTTCCCTTGCGTTGCTCCCACCACGTACATCATCTGCTCGTCATCACCCCACTGCAGGGAGGTACGCAGCACTTTCTCGAACAGCTGCTCTCCATTTTCATCAGTCATCATCTGGAAGTCGTGTGATCCTCTGTTGCTGGTGAGTGCCAGCAGGATCACCCATCGTTCGGGATAAAGAAGGAATGGCTTGACGCTGTCCTCGCCCATATAGGGTGCCACGGTGACAGCATCCAGCTTCATCCCGTCGAAGAAGGAGCGGGCATACATCTCGCTTGTGTTACCTATATCACCCCGCTTGGCATCTGCAATAATAAACTGCTCAGGGTAGGACTCTCTGATATATGCCACCGTCTTCTCAAAAGCCATCCATCCCTTCACACCCATGCTCTCATAGAAAGCCAGATTGGGCTTGTAAGCCACACAATAGGCTGCCGTAGCGTCTATAATAGCTTTGTTGAAAGTGTAGACGGGATCATCCTCCCCGAGCAGATGCGCTGGGATTTTGGTGATATCTGTGTCGAGTCCCACGCAGAGGAAGGAGTGTTTTTTCTGAATCTGTTCGAAAAGTTGTTGTTTAGTCATATATTATTCGTTTGAAACATCAATTACTTCCAGGTGCCAGGCATCGACGACTACCACAGGGTGGTGCGGATCATCACCAAGCAGGTTCTTCACCAGTATAATACTTTTTCCATCCTTCGATGCAAAGAGGTAGTGAGGCATCGTTTTATAAAAATTAGTTACGCCGCTGACAGTAGTGTAATAATCTTCATAATCAACATAACGCCTTATATGATAGGTGTTGTCATCCCATTCAATAATCCGGGGGTAGGGCATCTCATCGTCGTGAATCGTATGATATAATCCCCAAATACTCCGCGTTGCAGTGGACAGGTCCAGCCATGAATAATGATAACCAAACTCATCTTCAGGGCTTGATGTTTTCGGTTTCAGCAAGCCAATGCGGGATATGGGATTTGTTGTATTCACTGAAGGTGTTTTAAAGAGGATACCCTGTTGACCGACAATGACAGAACCATCCGTATACTGCCATAATTTAGCGCCGAAACTCTGATGCCAGTACTTCAGGTAAGTAGGTTTGCCATTGGAGATATCGCCCAGCGTCAGTCCGTTGGGACTTGAATCAGGCCTGGTAGTCAACAGAAGAGGCTTGTTCTTAATCTTTACAATAGCGCTTCCCTCCATCTGGTCAATAAATGTGCCGGAGGGGGAGATCTCTTCTGTTGTCGTGTTATAGGTGTAGAAATAGGAATTAAAATCTCCTTCTTTCTTTGAGAAATAGTAATATCCATTCTCCCCGTCAATTACATCCGTAGTAATGAAATCGGTTTCAATCGCCGATATCTCTGTCAGGCTGCCTGCATCGATCACACTCACCCTCGCACTCTGGCCCGCAAACAACGTTTTGTTGTCCTCAGAGAGTGAGAGACCATACACATTTCGTGTCAGCGTCATTTCTTTCACTATTGTGGATGTGGCAAGGTCGAATGCATATATTTTATTTTTATTGCTCTCAGCTATGTATAGAATATTGGTTACTTTATTGAATTCACAGTCCACCACATTTCCCGGTAGGGGGATGATGTTGTCAGTGTTTCCCTTTTCACGGACACTCATCTGTACCTGCAGGGTATGCTGCGATTGAGAGAGATCGTTGCTCTCGATCACAATCCCGCCTTCATAAACTCCCGGCGCCCAATTTTCTCTGTTACAGACAGCCATTAATTCAAGCTGACTATACGGATGTAACGTATAGGTCTTGTTTTTCACTGGCTCTTCACTCAGGGTGGTGACGTTCAGCCAGGAGGGGTGATCGGTAATGGTTATATAGAGATATCCGTTGCCATCGTTTTGAATGGTGAATAGTTCAGGTGTTCTTGATACACCAAAATCCAGCAGATGAGGATTCAGCTTTAACAGGGGATTGCCGAAGTTATGATGTGCCACCCCGATGGATAAATAACCAAAGTTTCCGATATCCAGGACGATATCACCCAGATGGATGGGTTCGATTCTGACATCCGATTCAAATTGATCTACTTTGATGCGAAATGCCATTCTTCCCGATTCGTCGATATGTCCTTTCAGTGATTCAAAATGCACGATCCTGGGATACTGTATCACCTTGAAATCCTTGTTTTTCAAATCAGCCAGCGTGATAGATACTTCTGTAAAAGCCGCGGAGGGTATCACATACAAGGTAGCCTGCAGGTCAAATTCCTCATGGGTCTTGTTGTTTTCCTTCAGAAAAGAGTCGTCGCACGAGAGTGCGAAAGCAAGGAACAGCAGGAGAAGTAACTGTGTACAAAATTGTCTCATGGTATCATCGGTTGATATAGTAACGTAATCCTAAAGATAAATGAATGCTGGATGCATTATACCTTGAATTCTTGTCCAGCTTTTGCTCCTGCGAACTGATTCCGTCGGTAATAGTGATTTGATCGAAGTAACCCAAGAATGAACCGAGAACAACACCTATTCCCAGTCGGGGATGAAATCGGTAATCCGCTCCGATATCAGCATTCATGGCGAAATTACTGCCAGTAATAAGCCTGTTCTGCCCCAGCATGGATAGCTCACTGCGCAGCCAGGCATATCCTGCACTCAGCGACGAAGTCAGATACAGATTTTGATTGTTTCCAACCGCGGAAAAAGTGCCGATTGAGAGACCCGTAAAATGAATATAATCTTCTTCTCCCATATCGGTAACAATATAATGAATGCCGTCGTAAGGATCCATCACTATTTCTGAGGCTTCACCCGATGTATTCTGAAAAATATATTTCACACCGACTCCGAACCCCACTTTCAGGAGATAATGGATATCCGCATTAAGATGGGTAGCCCGGCGAAGGTCATTATTGAGTTTATCGACCTTTTCCATACTGACAACTCCCCCGATAGTCTCCTGACCTTCGGCAAACAGATATCCCACTCCTCCAGAAGCAGAAATGCGAAGCCGCGGTACGGTCAGCTCTGACTGTGCTGACAGGGAAAAGAGTGATCCTGCAAGCAGGATAGCGATGAGAGACAGTTTTAGTTTCATGTATCGGATGGTATTACAATAGTAAATGCTGCTTTGAAAGGGCCGGATAATCTAATATAGGGTCGGTTGATGCAACACCGGAAAATTTATAAATTGGTATCTTTCATCCTTTCCGCATTCTCGCTCACCATGAGCTGATCAACTACTCCCTGGATATCGCCATCCATAAATCCAGAGAGATTATAGATGGTGTATCCGATACGGTGATCGGTGATCCGTCCCTGGGGATAGTTGTATGTGCGTATCTTGGCTGACCGGTCGCCGGTGGAGACCATGGTTTTACGGCGTGATGCAATATCACCCTGTCGTTTGGAGAGCTCAATATCATACAATTTAGTGCGGAGTATCTGCATGGCAATCTCTCTGTTCTGTAACTGCGAACGGGCCTGCTGACAGACAACAACCATACCTGACGGTCTGTGTGTGAGCTGCACCTTGGTCTCTACCTTGTTCACATTTTGTCCCCCGGCACCACTGGAGCGGGCAGTATGAAAATCAATATCCGCCGGGTTGAGCTCAAAATCAAACTCTTCGGCCTCTGGCAGCACAGCCACCGTAGCCGCTGATGTATGCACACGTCCCTGTGTCTCGGTCTGGGGTACACGCTGCACCCTGTGCACACCCGATTCATATTTCAGTGTTCCGTACACATCGGTGCCTGTGACAGTAAAGATAATCTCCTTGAATCCGCCTGCTGTCCCCTCTGTTATGCTGGTCACCTCGGTTTTCCACCCTTTGTTCTCGCAGTATCTTGTATACATCTTGTAGAGATCGCCGGCGAAAATAGAGGCTTCATCTCCACCTGTTCCGGCACGGATCTCCATGATCACATTCTTTGCATCTTCGGGATCAGCAGGGATCAGCATCAGTTTGATCTTCTCCTCGAGTGCCGGAATTTTTTCACTGTTGGCCGAAAGCTCTTCATTGGCAAGCTGTCTGAGATCAGCATCTGACTCATTCTCCAGAATATTTTTTGCTTCTGCCGTGCTATCGAGCGTCGCCTTATACTCGTTTCGCGCCTCCACAATTTTTTGCAGGTCACTGTACTCTTTGTTCAGTTTTACATATCTTTTCATGTCCGAACTCACCTCCGGATCGGTGATCAGTGTAGCCACCTCCTCAAAGCGGGTGACGAGATGTTGCAATTTAAAAAGTAATGAGTTGTCTGACATATTATGAATAATAGAAGCGTCCCTGTTCACTCTCGATCAGCAGCTCGCGCTGATCTGATTTCTCCACGTGGCCTACGATCTGTGCATCGATATGAAATGATCCGGCAATCTCTATTACCCGTTCAGCACATGCTTCAGGGAGATAGAGTTCCATCCGGTGTCCCATATTGAACACTTTGTACATCTCACTCCAGTCGGTGCCGGATTGTTTTTGAATAAGGGCAAAGAGGGGAGGGAGAGGAAACAGATTGTCCTTAACAACCCTGAGGCCATCTCCCAGGAAATGGAGTATCTTTGTCTGTGCACCGCCTGAACAATGAATCATACCATGGATATTGCCATTTATCTCATTGATTATCTGTGATATAACCGGGGCATAAGTGCGGGTGGGGGATAGCACCAGTTTACCGGCATCAATACCCAGATCCTCAATCATTTCCGTCAGTTTCATCCCACCTGAATAGACAAGATCGGCAGGAATGGAAGCATCGAAACTTTCGGGATATTTTTGCGCAAGATAATTGGCAAACAGATCATGCCGGGCCGATGTCAACCCGTTGCTGCCCATGCCTCCGTTGTATTCTTTCTCGTAAGTAGCCTGTCCCGTGGATGAGAGACCTACAATCAGATCTCCTGCCTGAATGGCTGCATTGTCAATCACGTCAGTGCGTCTCATACGGCACGTAACCGTACTATCAACAATAATGGTCCGCACCAGATCACCCACATCGGCTGTTTCTCCTCCTGTGGGATAGATATGTACACCCATCGAGGAGAGCTCCTCACACAGTTCGTTCGTACCGTTAATGATGGCTGAGATCACCTCACCGGGTATCAGGTTCTTATTCCGTCCGATGGTAGATGAGAGTAGTATGTTATCCGTGGCGCCCACACAGAGCAGATCATCAATGTTCATGATCAGCGCATCCTGAGCAATTCCTTTCCAAACGGAGATATCACCGGTTTCACGCCAGTAGATATAGGCCAGGGATGATTTTGTGCCGGCACCATCGGCATGCATGATGTTACAGTATTCCGGATTATTCCCGAGATAGTCGGGTACAATCTTGCAGAATGCTTTCGGGTATATGCCTTTGTCAATCTCTTTGATGGCTTTGTGTACATCTTCTTTCGATGCCGAAACCCCGCGCTGATTGTATCGTTGATTGCTCATCTGTCGATTTATTCTTCAATGTACGCAAATTGCGTCGCAATTGATATGGTTTTTGCAGTTGTTATTTATTGCAAAGATAATAAATATAACCGGTTGTTCATAGGCGTTAAACCCAAATTATGCAGTTTCATAAAATAGTCTTTTCTTTCCTATAATGACTATTATGTATAATAGATCTAATGAAAAAGCATCAATGCGAAGAATGAAACACTCCAGCCTCATCGTCAAATGTGGTGATAAAAAAAGGTGAAACCCTTTCAGGTCTCACCTTTCAATTGAAGTTATTATTGATCAGAGGTTCAACTGTTTCTCAACCATTTCAAGCTCTGCTGATTTATCCACTCCCATCGCACTCAGGTTGTAATAAACATTTCTCAGTTTGAGAAGTGCAGATTCAATATCATGTTCCGGAGCGTTACGTTCTTTAAGCAGTTCGGTGAACTTCTCCAATGAAGGCAAAGATTTCAGATAGTATTCAACAGTAATTTTATCATTCTCAAATTGTTGCTGTCTGTCGGTCAACATTGCTGTTTTCTCCTTAAGATTTTGTGCCTGAAGAATATAGTTCACTGCGATCGCTTCCAATGCTCTTTCGCAATTAGGATCCTGTGCCAGTGCTTTGTTATACTCTTTTTCCGCTTCGACAAAATCACCCTGTTCAGCAAGTAATGCACCTTTCACGCTGTTAAGGTCGCATGCGTTGGATGGATCATTCTGAAGAGCCTGTTCCAAGTATTCTATTGCCTTATCTGTTTCACCCTGACGGATAAATACGTTTACCAGATTAGGGATAAAATATTTGCTGCTAGGGAATCTTTCAGCTCCTTCGTAGAGTATTTCCAGAAATTTGGCAGAGTCTCCCAGGTTGATATATTCGCTGCCCATCAATTCATAGATATCACTCTCCTTATAGGCGCTGTTCTCGATGAAAGGCTCTTTGGATGCACGTTTCAACATAGCCAGAGCTCTCTCATGGTCTTCACCCTGTATAGCGGTAATAATCGCGTAATACTTGATCGTCTGGTAGGTGCTGTCCAGGACAAAAGCATCCTTCTGATCTTCAAACATCGGCAAGGATGGGATATCCCAATATATCTGGAAGAAATCGGTTGCTTTCTTATAATTTTTTTGATCGTTAAAATGGACACCACCATTGATGTAAAAAGGATGGTTTGCACGAAGTATTCCTACAATATCTTTACGGAATTTGTTTCTTACTCTTCCTTTATTATCCGGCAACTGACCAAGAGAATCGGCTTTCAAATAAGGCATGTATGATTCCAGCAGTCCGTCATACATTGCATTGTTATTGGATTCTTTGCCTAACATGGCATTGGTTCTTTCCAGGTCGAACGCTTTATTACCAACATCTCCCATGATTTTCCAAGTCTCCGGGTCACCGGCTGTCTCCTCATGTGCGGATGCTTGTTGAATCATCGTTCTGGCTTCTTTTAGTTCATCTCTGCCCAATGCTCTCTTGGCTTCTTTCAGTGCGGATTTTTGCGCGAAAACAGATCCGACGGAAAAAAGGGCAATCATAGTAAGGAATAAGAGTTTTCTCATTTTATTCATTTTTTAATTGTGATTAAATTGATGTTATTTTCTAAATTTGTTTGCTTATATCTTTGACTGAATTATAGCAAAAAGTTTAAAATGGATTGTTACTCTTCACTGCCCCATTCATTCTGAACCTCGTTTATTTCTGCAGAAGTGCTTTGATCTTCAACAAAATCATCCGTTGTGTTAACCTTGCAAACAGATGCAATCTCATCATTTCTTTTTTCTAGATTGATAAGGCGTACACCTTGTGTTGCTCGTCCCATCGTGCGAATATCGGAAATTTTTAAACGTATGGTAATGCCTGATTTGTTAATTATCATTAAATCGTTGTCGTCTGACACACTCTTGATTGCTACCAGCTTACCAGTCTTTTCTGTAACATTCAGTGTTTTAACCCCTTTGCCACCTCTGTTGGTGATACGGTAGACTGGCTCTCCATCCTCATCATCGAGGTGTGTCCTTTTACCATACCCCTGTTCAGATACGACCAGAATGGTGTTTTCTGAATGGGGATCCATGCAAATCATACCGATCACGCTATCTTCTCCATCGTCATCGAGTGTCATACCTCTTACACCTGTGGCTGTACGCCCCATGACGCGGACGGCATCTTCTTTGAACCGGATAGCACGACCGTTTCTGTTCGAGAGGATCACATGTTGGTTCCCGTCAGTCAGACGAACAGATATCACCTGATCATCATCTCTGATGGTGATTGCATTCACACCATTCTGTCTGGGACGGGAGTAGGCTTCTAGCAGTGTTTTCTTCACAACACCCTGTTTGGTGGAGAAGAGAAGATAATGTGAGTTGATATAATCAGCATCTGTAAGCGTCTCTACACGGACAAAAGCGTTTACGGAATCATCCGGGTCAATATTGAGCAGGTTTTGTATGGCACGTCCCTTCGAATTTTTTGTTCCTTCCGGAATTTCAAACACACGCAACCAGTAACATTTACCCTTCTGTGTGAAGAAGAGCATGTAATTGTGCGTGGTGGCAGGATAGATATACTCAACAAAGTCTTCTTCCCTCGTGTCTGAACCTTTGGCACCAACGCCTCCCCTGTTCTGTGTGTGGAACTCTGCCAATGGTGTACGCTTGATATATCCAAAGTGTGAGATGGTGATCACCATCTCATCATTGGCGTAGAAATCTTCTGGATTCATCTCTTCCGAAGAAAAGATAATTTCTGAACGACGTTCATCACCATATTTCTCACGAATTTCTATCAGCTCATCCTTGATCACCGTCATTCGAAGTTCTTCATTTTCAAGAATCTCGTTCAGGTGGGTGATTAGTTTCTGTATCTCTTCAAACTCAGCATGCAGCTTATCCTGCTCCAGTCCGGTGAGTTGTCTCAATCGCATCTCTACAATGGCGCGCGACTGAATATCACTCAGTCCGAAACGCTCCATCAATCGTTGAATAGCCTCTGGAGGTGTGGACGAACCCCGAATGATTGCAATCACTTCATCGATGTTATCGGAAGCAATAATCAGCCCTTCCAGGATGTGTGCCCGCTCCTGTGCCTTACGTAACTCATACCTTGTACGTCTGATCACCACATCCTGCCGGTGTTCCACAAAGAGTTCGATCATACGTTTGAGGGTCAGCAACTCGGGACGTCCTTTCACCAGTGCAATATTGTTCACACTGAATGATGATTGTAGTGCGGTCAGTTTGTACAACTTATTGAGCACCACGTTCGCGTTGCCGTCGCGTTTGATATCGACCACGATACGCATGCCATCTCTGTCTGACTCATCATTGATATTGGATATCCCATCAATCTTTTTATCTGATACCAGATCGGCAATATGTTTGATCATATCGGCCTTATTGACCATGTAGGGTATCTCTGAAATGATGATCTTGTCGTGTGTCTTACCCGATTCAATCTCAGCTCTGCCGCGCATTACAATGCGTCCCCTACCTGTCTCGAATGCCTCTTCAACACCTTTGTAGCCGTAGATAAAGGAACCGGTAGGAAAATCGGGTGCTTTGATGTACTGCATCAATCCTTTCACATCGATCTCCCTGTCGTCGATGTAGGCAATAATCCCGTTGATACACTCTGTCAGATTGTGGGGTGCAATATTGGTTGCCATACCCACTGCAATACCGGACGAACCGTTCATCAGCAGATTGGGAATCCGTGTTGGAAGGACTGTAGGCTCCTGCAGGGTATCATCGAAATTCAACTGCAGATCGACTGTCTCCTTGTCGATATCACGAAGCATCTCCTCGGCCAGCTTGTTCAATCTTGCCTCGGTGTATCGCATGGCAGCCGGACTGTCTCCATCCACACTACCCATGTTTCCCTGTCCGTCGACAAGGGTGTAGCGCATGCTCCAGTGCTGCGCCAGACGCACCATGGCATTGTATACTGATGAATCACCGTGAGGGTGGTACTTACCTAGAACCTCTCCGACGATTCTCGCAGATTTCTTATGGGGTTTATCGGGTGTGTTTCCAAGTTCTGACATCCCGAAAAGGATACGTCTGTGAACCGGCTTAAACCCGTCACGTACATCCGGCAGCGCACGGGAAACGATCACTGACATCGAATAATCGATGTATGACGATTTCATTTCATCTTCGATATTTATCTTGATGATTCTGTCTTCCTGATCAATCATATTAAAAAGTGATTTATCTCTTCAAATATATATATGTATGTAGCTTATTAACAGTCAAATAACCCTTTACAGTAAGTTCCATTTTGACTAGACTAAGATACTGCTTTTCTTTGGATTTAACAAAAAAAACAGGGAGATAATTTCTCCCTGTCTGATTGATTTTAACTTCTTCCTATTTTCCGTGACAGTTTTTGAACTTTTTGCCACTCCCGCAGGGACAAGGGTCATTTCTTCCCACCTTCTTTTCCACACGGATTGGTTCGAGCTTTTGCTGAGGGCGTGGTGCCTGTGGGCCTTCCTTCGCTCCACCCGCAGGAGGTAGTGAGCCTGTATCCTCTTTCTGTGTGCGGTACTTGCTGTAATCGGTTTTCTGTTCAGGTGCTGCCTGGCGCACACTATCCGGATCCTGCACAGGTATCTGTCCGCGCATGAGTATGGAGACCGCCTTGGAATTGATGTCGTTCACCATCGTTTTAAAGAGACTGAACGATTCAAGTTTGTAGATCAACAATGGATCTTTCTGTTCATAGCTTGCGTTTTGTACGGAGTGACGCAGTTCATCCATCTCTCGGAGATGCTCTTTCCAGTCTTCATCGATGGTGAGGAGGATAATTGATTTTTCGAATGCTTTCACTAATGCTTTCGATCCCGATTCGTACGCCTCCCTGAGGTTGCAGGCAATGTTATAGACTCTTTTTCCGTCGGTGATGGGAATAAGAATGTTTTCATACATCGCTCCCTGGTTCTCATAAACCTGTTTGATCACCGGCTGGGCGACCTCGGCAAGTCGTTCTGTTTTACGCTTGAAGGTCTCAAATGCTTTTCCGGTAACAACATCTACTTGCTCCTCCTCTCTCATACCCTTCATCTCTTCCGCTTTGAAAGGTACCTCGAACGCCATGGTGCGAAGAAGATCAATCTGCAGGTTTCCGTAATCATCCTCATTCTGTTCCACAATATTTCGTGCGGTATCAGAGATCATACTGGCTACATCATTGTCGATCCGCTCTCCCATCAATGCGTGGCGGCGCCTCTTATAAATGACCTCACGCTGTGAGTTCATCACATCATCATACTCCAGCAAGCGCTTACGTATACCGAAGTTGTTTTCTTCCACTTTCTTCTGAGCACGCTCTACCGACTTGCTCAGCATGCTGTGTTCCAACACATCGCCCTCATTAAATCCCATCTTGTCCATCAGTCCGGCAATTCTTTCGGTGGCGAAGAGGCGCATCAGATCATCTTCCAGAGATACGAAAAAGACAGATGATCCCGGGTCACCCTGACGACCTGCACGACCCCGCAGCTGACGGTCCACACGACGTGACTCGTGCCGTTCGGTACCGATGATGGCGAGACCACCTGCGCCCTTCACGGTTGCTGACAGTTTAATATCCGTACCACGACCTGCCATATTGGTTGCAATAGTCACCACCCCACTCTGTCCCGCGTTGGCCACAATCTCCGCTTCACGCTGGTGCAGCTTCGCATTCAGCACATAATGTTCAATTTTACGAAGGGTAAGCATACGACTCAATAACTCGGAGATCTCTACTGAGGTGGTACCTACCAGTACTGGTCGTCCTACCTTAATCAGTCTTTCTATCTCTTCAATTACCGCTGTATATTTCTCACGCTTGGTCTTATATATGCGGTCATTTTGGTCGTCACGTACGATAGGCCTGTTGGTCGGAATAACCACCACATCCAGCTTATAGATATCCCAGAACTCACCCGCTTCTGTTTCAGCCGTACCGGTCATACCGGCAAGCTTACTGTACATCCTGAAAAAGTTCTGCAGGGTGATGGTCGCAAAAGTCTGCGTGGCCGCCTCTACCTTCACATGCTCTTTGGCTTCAATCGCCTGATGCAAGCCGTCGGAGTAACGGCGTCCTTCCATCACACGGCCGGTCTGTTCATCCACGATCTTCACCTTGTTATCGATTACCACATACTCATCATCTTTTTCAAATAATGTGTATGCTTTCAGCAATTGGTTCACGGTGTGTACACGCTCAGATTTAATCGCGTAGTTCTGAAATAGCTCATCTTTATGTGCCGTTTTATCTACATCTGAAAGAGATGAGTTCTCCAATTCAGAGAGTTGAGAAGCGATGTCGGGCAGAATAAAAAACTGTGGGTCATCCGACTTCCCGGTAAGCATGTCAATCCCTTTGTCTGTCAGCTCAATACTGTGCATCTTTTCTTCAATGACAAAATAGAGCGGATCTGTCGCAATATGCATGTTACGCATCTGCTCCTGCATATAGAACGCTTCGGTTTTAAGCATCGCCGCTTTCACACCCTGCTCACTGAGGTATTTGATAAGCGGTTTATTTTTTGGCATCGCCTTGTATGAACGGAAAAGCTGCAAGGCACCCTCTTCCTGCTCTTTCGGGTCGGATGATGCCATCTTCTGTTTCGCCTCCGCAAGCAGACGAGTAGCCAGGTCACGCTGCGCTTTCACGATCACTTCGACACGCGGTCGCAACAGATCATACAGCTGGTCATCACCTTTAGGTACCGGTCCCGAGATAATCAGCGGTGTACGTGCATCATCAATCAACACCGAGTCCACCTCATCCACAATGGCGTAATTGTGCTTTCGCTGCACGAGGTCCTTAGGTGAAACGGCCATGTTATCACGCAGGTAGTCAAAACCAAACTCGTTGTTGGTGCCAAAGGTGATGTCCGACTCATAGGCTTTGCGTCGTGCGTCGGAGTTGGGTTCATGCTTGTCGATACAGTCTACCGATAAACCATGAAACATGTACATCGGCCCCATCCATTCCGAGTCGCGTTTCGACAGGTAGTCGTTCACTGTTACCAGATGTACACCCTGATGAGTGAGAGCGTTCAGGAACACAGGCAGTGTGGCCACTAGTGTCTTTCCTTCACCCGTTGCCATCTCGGCAATTTTACCCTGGTGCAGCACCACACCACCAAACAACTGCACATCGTAATGAATCATATCCCAGGTGATCTCATTGCCCCCTGCATTCCAGTGATTCTGGTAGATGGCTTTATCTCCCTCAATACGCACAAAGTCATGCGAAGCAGCCAGATCACGATCGAAATCTGTGGCAGTGACCACAATCTCACTGTTCTCCGTAAAACGACGTGCTGTATCCTTCATGATAGAGAATGCTTCAGGAAGCACCTCGTCCAGCACTTGATTATATTTCTCCGTAATCTCCTTCTCCAGCTTATCTACCTGATTCCATATGGCTTCACGCTCATCTAGATCTATCTGTTCCATTCCTTCTTTCAGTGATTCTATCCGGGCTTTCTCCTCTGCCACATAATCCTGAATGCGCTTTTCAAGTTCTTTTGTTTTATTGCGAAGCTCATCATTCGAGAGTTTCACAATGTCGGCATAGGCCTCTTTCACTTTTTTTACGACCGGATTAACCTCGTTCAGGTCGCGTTGTGCCTTGCTGCCAAACAGTTTTGATATAATATCGTTGAGTCCCATAGTTTTTTGTTGCGAGTTGTGCCGGCGATTGGTTCAATTCTCCTGCCTGCCGATCCCCGGTTATTATTTTATCAGTTTACTAAAAATTAATAGAGTTCTTTCAGAATTTCCCCTTGTGCAGCGTTGGGTGCACGTATACGCAAACGGTATGAGACACTGGGTGCGATCTCTGTCGCCTCGATGGTGCGGTTTATTCTCTGCGGTTTGATGTCACTCCCGAAAAAGATGACCGGTGAGATGACAGCATTGTTGCGTACCCTCTGGTGTTCTGATGATTGAGGGTCAACCACCCGCCATCCCGGTTGCAGCTCGAGAAACAAATCGCCTGTAATACCTTTGTAGTAGCCGTTGCGGTAAAACTGAACGTTTTCATTGTAGGCACCATGTAACATCTGGTGAGATGTGATCACATCCTGTATGCCTGCCGATTGTACCAGAAATTCAGCCGCATCCTGCTGGAAACGGGCAACATCTATCTTCTTGTCTTCCAGCAATTTCTTATCGAAAAAGAACTGACGGTTGTAATATTTTTTTATCCATTGCTCCCTGCCGTAGAGTGCCATAAGATACATATTGAGCAGTGCTTGGCTCCTGTCAGGGTGAAAATCACCTCCGGAAGTAATCATACCCTCAGGAAGAACCTCCTGTTCGTCGAAGTAACCGGTAGAGACGACAAAAATAAGCGTATTCTTGAGCCCTACTGATGATTCAATTGCATCCAGCAAACGTCCCAGCTCCTGATCGAGACGATAGTAGGTATCCTGAATCTCAATCGAGTAATTTTTATCGAGTGCTTTTTCGTAGTTGCCCGCGTAAAAGGTGACTGCCAGGTAATCAGGATTCATCCTCTTTCCCAAAGAGCTTGATTCAAGCACTTTAATCGCAATATCATTCACCTCCTTGTTCACATAGGGTGATTGCTTGAACAGGTAGATATTGTCTTTTTTATTCACACCAAAATAGTGCTGAAATTTGTCTCTGTTCCTCGTATAGGGAAAGGCATTGTATCGTTCTATGCCGATCGCAGGACGCCATGTGATGCTGCCAATGGTGTAGCTGAGTGACTCCATGCTGCGGTTCTGCTGATCAACCGTCGGTTGTTTGTTTCTGTAGAACGTGGTTGTTGCCCATTTGCCGGTATAGTCCTCAATCCAATAGGCACCACTGGCTGCATGGCCGCCGGAGACAAGTGCTTGCGACGCATCGGGGGCAAAAGCAAAGATATCTGATTGTCCCCCTGAAGCAATCTTCAGTTCATCTGCAATGGTGGATACTCTTAAGGGGAGTGGAGAGAGTTTGGTGTTGGTGAAATTACCCATGTATTTATTGTCGGTAAAAGAGGATATTTCACTGTCCGACCCGACAACATATCTTTTATCTGCAGTAATTCCGTGATATGAAGGATTGGCACCGGTGTAGATGGTGGCAATGGTGGAGGCTTTATCGAGATTGGGGAAGTTATATGTCACATTACTGTAGACGAGACCATTGTTCAACAGTCTGTTAAAACCCTTGTTGCCAAACGTATGCCTAAACATCTCCAGGTAATCACCTCGCAGCTGGTCGATAGTGATACCTATAACCAGTTTGGGTACTTCTCCTGAAGGACTCTGTGCACAGAGCACAGTGATTGAAAAGAATGCAACTAAAGAAGAAAGAATTTTGATCATGCGTTTGTAACTCTCATTTTCCGATTTATTGTCCCCACCCCGCTTTCATATACTTACTCGAAGTGAACCGCTTGTTTGTTAATTTCTTTTTTCTCAAAACAAACAGGTTTGATGCCGATCTGAGCCACAGACTCATTGAAAATGGAATCGTTGCTACCGGCAATTGCTGTGGAATGAACCACCACAACAAAAGGAAAAGCGTTAAGAGTGCAAAGTTAATAAAATGATAGAAATAAACGACTCTATTTGCCGATTTCACCCAAAATAAAACTGCAGCAATCAGGGCAAAGAGATTTAACCAGACGAAATTCCAGTTGGGGTTGGTTGCAGGATGTTCGGAGAAATACATCAGAAAGAAAATGATAAAACCAGCTACTCCTGCTGTTCCAAAAAGGATGGTATCATATCGCTTTGGAATCTTCGATACGTTGAGCTTGATTATTTGAATCAGACTGACCATAATTGAGACAACCAGAAGTACGAATGCTGTCAATAATGGTGTAAATGTCCCTTGTTCGCGCATGCTGTTCTTCTCATTATCATGACTTAAGATAACAGACCTGTTTTTTACAAGAGAATAGCTTAAAGTGTCGCTTTTTTGTATTGTGGCACCATCAAACGAATCCATCAGGTAGGAAGGGAGAAACATCTTTTCTCTCAGATCAATGGTTCTGTCTGCTTCCGTACCAATCAACAAATCTATTCCGAAAATGACCCATGAATAACCATCCAGACGTTCATGCAACAAATCGCGATAGGTCTGATTCTGTGGTGTGGGCAGATAAGCTATGACACCATTCGTGTATTTCTCAATCATATCACGGGGTCGTGTGGAACAGTTATCATAGAAATAGTTGTATCTATAACCCCTGTCCTCCGGCAGGGCGTTCACGAAGAGTGCGTCATACAACTGTTGTTTTTCAACCGTTGAGAGTGCAATCTCCTGCTCTATCACCTGCTGTCCCTTATAATCATATTCAAATAGAAAATCCTTAAAAGAGGTCTCTCCCAGTATATAATCTGTTTTTCCCCTGACAAAATTATAATAGAAATGGGGCTGGGAAGGGTCAAAGAACCCATAGTTGAATACGGCATCTACCTTTGTTGAATCGTCTCTCACACGAATGGCAGTGTGCCCAAACAGGGCATATACAGCACCGTTCCAGGGAGATGCTGTCAGCAGGCTTATTGAGGCGCTGTCACTTAGCTGAACCTGAGCAGTTGCTGGAAGAAAAAACAGAAGTATGAGTGAAGCAAATATTGCACTATATAGTCGTTTCATACGATAATCCATTTATGTTCATGCGGTGAATGGGACTGATCTCTATTCGGTTGACGAACATCGTTTGTTTATGTTATCGGTCTGATTGTGTCTGATGTGCACATCCGCTCAATCAGTCCACATCTTTGGATGAACAATAACTGTGACAAAAATAGACAAAATTGTGCAATTACAAACGTTATTGACATCATAAGCTTACAAAAATAATTTTCACCTTATCAGATCGGATTCTTGTTTGATTTCGTTATATTTGCAAATCAGGTAACGATTAAAAAACTGTATATCATGAACAAATTGTTTCTTCTATTATTCATCTCTCTGATGGTGCATCCGCTAGCATCCCAGGAGATAAAACTACCTGTGGCCGACAGGGAAGGAGGCAAGCCTTTGATGGAGGTACTGAGTAACCGCAAATCAGACAGAAACTTTCAGGAGAAAGAGCTGACGTTGCAGCAATTATCCAACCTTTTGTGGGCTGCCAACGGTTTCAACAGAGACGACAAGCGGACAGCACCCACGGCCAACAACCGTCAGGAACTGGAGTTGTATGTCACACTGAAAAGCGGGATCTATTTTTATGATGCAAGCAATCATCTGCTCAGGATGATAAAGGAGGGTGATCACCGCAAGAGCACGGGCATGCAGGATTTTGCGGCGTTTGTTCCTCTGAATGTGATCTTCGTATCCGATTTAGAGAAAGCCTCCTCTGAACATTACGCTTATACAGGCTGCGGATATGTATCACAAAACATCTATCTTTATTGTGCATCAGAAGGGTTGGGGACAGTTGTCAGAGGCTCGTTCAACAAAGAGGAACTAGCCAAGTTGCTTAACCTCCCCCCCCACCAGCAGGTGTTGCTCACACAGAGTGTAGGTTATATAAAATAGGGATACAACAAAAACGGCGATCTGATGAGACCGCCGTTTTTTTGTTGTCAATTTCCCCGGAGGGTCTTATTTTTTCTTGTTACGCTCTCCGTAACGGCTCATAAACTTATCCACACGTCCAGCAGTATCCACCAGTTTTTGTTTTCCGGTGTAGAAGGGATGTGATGCGCTGGTGATTTCAAGCTTCACCAACGGGTAAGTAATACCATCTATTTCAATAGTTTCCTTGGCATTGACGGTTGAACGTGAAATAAAGATCTCTTCGTTCGACATATCTTTGAAAACTACCGGGCGGTAATTGTTGGGATGAATTTCTTTTTTCATATTATTATTATTTATTTCTTCCTGTTGTATGAAACTTGCCGGGATCATTTTTAGTGAAGGAACGATTATCCTGTTCGTTTTACTCTATAAAAATGTTTCTTTACCACAATTTTCGGAGGGCAAAGATAGCACAATCATTCAAAATAAAAAAATATATCTCATTCTTTTTTCTATATTGATGATTACTCAATCTCCTTCTCTCCGTTGGAGTGGACAAATAGAATGTTGCCGATATCGTCATACCCCTCAAAAAGCTCCGCGTTGCCGTTTTTAAAGCTTTTATCATTGAACCCGATCATGGTGAGTCCTGCATCCAGCGAATGGCCGCTGATGATTTCCTTGATTGTCTTTTTTTCATCACGGATGATGACCTCCACGTTATTGGGTGTTATGGGCAGCCGTCCTGTCTCTACCAGGTCGTTCATGCGTTTCCGTACAGATGCTGCCTCCTGCTCCCCGCATATGTTGAAAAGTTTTATATTGGCATTTTTCCATTCCGGATGCCCCAGGATGATGAACCCGAGCAAAATCATTAAGTTGGCGTTTTCCGTGTCAAAACTTCTTACCCATATATGTATGCCGTGCGTATACCTTATCGGTTTTCTGCTCGATGCCAGTATGCAGACATCAAAACCACCGGCATCCACCATCTTGAAATTGTTGATGATATCATGCAGGTCATGCTGCTCATTTTTATCAAATTCAAATATCACCATGTTGTTCTCCATACCCGCGATGCCGGGAATCTGAATAGATTGAGCGATGGCCGAGGTGGTGGAGGGCGAGATGATTGTATCGATGTAGACGTGGCTTGACGTGTCGAGGTTCGATACCAGCCGTTTCAGCTCCTGATCAGCCTGAATACATGTCTCTTTCGA
This sequence comes from Bacteroidales bacterium, assembly GCA_012727735.1. Classification (GTDB taxonomy): domain Bacteria; phylum Bacteroidota; class Bacteroidia; order Bacteroidales; family Dysgonomonadaceae; genus Proteiniphilum. Next base: position 46,988 of record JAAYGM010000042.1, read on the forward strand.
GAAATAACCATCGATCAGATGCAGGTAGGTCCCAAAACCATATTTATAGGAGATCCAGTCCAGCAGCTTCAGTGCGTTATTCCTTTCAAAGGTGTATCTTGAAATACAGATGGCGCTCGGTCTCCACTCCTGTTTTACCACCACACCGGTTCTTTTCTTTTGCAGGTAGATCTGCAAATCTCTGTTGATCGTTAACAGTGTGTTGGAGAATAGAGATGCAAACCCTTTTCGTCCGCTGTGATAATGATCCATGTAGAGATAGAGCAGTACCATTGTAACAAACGCTGTCAGCGAGTAAGCCAGGCTGATCTGGAACATCACCCAGACAGCTGCGAGAAAACCGATTAACGAGATGTACCATTTCGATTTAAACGTTGGCCGGTATGAGGGTGATGATCCGAAATGATTCAGGAAGGAGATCAGACACAACGTTCCGTATGTTACGAGAAAAAACATGGTGATTATTTGCGCCACCACATCCACTCCGCCGATTGCGACAAATATCAGTGCGATCAGACAGGTAATAATGGATGCATTTATCGGCTCGTTATCTTTTGCCCGTGTCCTGCTGAGCCATCTGTTGGCCGAATATATGGGGATGGAATTGTCCAGCGCGATGGCATGCAGTGTACGTGGGCCCACCATTACTGATCCCAATGCCGACGAGAAAGTCGATGCCGCCAATCCCAGGGGTACGATAACAGAACCAAAAAGTGCAATATCAGCCATGATGAGTTGATTGTCCGACAACTGGCCGCTGGAGGCAGAGATGGCTAACTTATAAGCGAGAAAGAAGTAGAGCACAAAACTCGTCAGTGTCCCTGCAATGGTCCCTATCGGGATCGATTTACCAGGGTTTTTCAAGTCACCAGACAAACCAACACCGGCAGTCATCCCTGTAAAGGCCGGGAATATGATTGCAAATACGACAAACAACTGATTGCTGTTCATCCATTTTGCATTGGAAGCAAAATAGGTAGGTGCATTGCCTTCTACCGGTTTGCCGAGAAAAAAGAGGATGACAGAGAGTATAAGCAACCCCACAACCACATACAACGCTTTCAATCCCATATTGGCTCCCTTGAAAATGACCAGAGCCGATAACATAAGCATTACCGGCACACTCACGGCTTGCCGTGGCAGCTCAACACCATGATGGGCAGCCATAAAATCGAAAAAGAAACCGAATGCCTCCGTGAAGGCGATAATATAAAAAGCAATGCTGATGGTTTGAGACAGGTAGAGCATGATGCCGAGTGTCCCGCCAATATTGAGGCCAAAGGAACGTGAGATAATAAAATATTCTCCCCCTCCTTCCACGCGCTTGTTTGTAGCCAGTTCCGAGATAGCCAGTGCCGTGGGGATGGTAACCATGTTACCAATGATGATAAGCACAAAAAGACCCCATAGGCCGACGGTACCTACCGCGTAACCAAAACGCAGGAAGAGAATCGCTCCGAAGAGCGTTGCAATGGCAGTAAAGTAAACTGCAGGAGTACCGAATTTTTTATGTTGCTCATTCATCACTCTCCATTTTTTTCGGTTCAAAGATATGTTTTTTTGGAATATTAACCTCACTTCAGGATACAAATAAAGCGGATTCAGGAAGATTATCCCTTTATTTGTAATCATTTTCTAAACAGGTAGCTGCATGAGGACAGAGATAATTACAATAGGTGACGAGCTGCTTATCGGGCAGATCGTGGACAGCAACGCCGCCTGGATGGCACGTGAGCTGACGCAACACGGTTTCGAAATAACAGCCATTACAACCGTGGGTGATCAGTCGGAAGAGATCATCAGAGCATTGGATAACGCCTTTGGGCGGGCTGACATTTTGCTGCTCACAGGTGGTGTGGGACCAACCAACGATGATATCACCAAACATACACTTTGTCAATATTTCCATACTGCACTGGCGTTTAATGAGGAGGTGCTGCTGAATATTGAATCGATCTTTTTAAAACGGAACATACAAATGAATCAGCTGACACGTAATCAGGCATATGTACCTGTGCGCTCGACGGTCATACAGAACAGGTCAGGTACTGCACCCATCCTCTGGTTTGAGAAAGAGAAAAAGGTACTTATCTCCATGCCCGGAGTGCCTTATGAAATGAAAACAGCCATGACCGGCGATATTATTCCCCGTTTGCTGGAAAAATTCATGGTGAAAAAATATATATGCCGCTTCTACCTGGTAACCGGAATCACTGAGTCGGGTCTAGCCACGCTATTGGCTGAATATGAGCATCAGCTTCCAGCAGGTTTTTCGCTGGCTTACCTTCCCTCTTTCGGGTATATCAGATTGCGTTTATCGGTGTGGGGTGAAGAGAACAGCTTGGAGATGAAGCAACAGAGTCGGAAATTGAAACAGATGCTCGGGGGATATTTTGTTGCCAAAAGTGAAAAAGCACCAGAAGAGTTGCTGGGTGAGATTCTGCGAAGGAAAAAGTGCACTCTCTCCACTGCCGAGAGCTGCACAGGAGGATATATAGCGCACATGATAACGGTTGTGCCCGGCGCATCTGATTATTTCGAAGGGAGCATTATCACCTATAACAACCGGATGAAGGAAGAACTGCTGAAGGTAGATAGTGAGACAATCAGGAGCTTTGGCGCAGTGAGCAATGAGGTGGTGAGCCGGATGGCTCTCCAGATCGCCGGCAAGATGAAAACAGACTGCAGTATTGCCGTTTCAGGCATCATGGGCCCGGATGGCGGAACAAAGGACAAACCGGTAGGTACAGTATGGATCAGCACCTTTTATAAGGGTGAGCTGATTGTTCAGAAGTATCAGGTAGGCCACAGCCGTACAGAAAATATTGAACGTACGGCCAACCTGGCGATGCTTCAGATGTTAAAGATGTTATTGAGAAAATAATTTATTAAACTTTCGCAAGTCATTCGTATACAACGAATATTGAATGATTTAATCGATTATTTCAAAGCCGCAATAAGGCACCAACGGTGCAGGTATATGAATACCCTCAGGTGTCTGGTTGTTCTCAAGTATCGCTGCCATGATACGTGGCAAGGCAAGTGCACTACCATTAAGTGTATGACAGAGTTGCGTTTTTCGGTCCGCATCACGGTAACGGCATTTCAGACGGTTTGCCTGATAACTTTCAAAATTAGAGACAGAACTCACCTCTAGCCATCGCTGCTGAGCAGCGGAATAGACCTCAAAATCGAATGTCAGTGCCGAAGTAAAGCTCAGATCACCGCCACAGAGACGAAGAATACGCCATGGAAGCGCCAGCTTTTCAACCAATGTCTGTACGTAACGAACCATCTCGTCTAGTCGTGCATAGGAATCTTCCGGCTTCTCAATACAGACGATCTCTACCTTGTCGAACTGATGCAGACGGTTCAGTCCGCGCACATCCTTGCCGTAAGAACCTGCCTCACGGCGGAAGCACGCGGAATAGGCCGTATTCTTTACCGGCAGTTCTTTCCAGTCCAGAATCACATCACGGTACATGTTGGTCACCGGCACTTCAGCGGTGGGAATCAGATAGAGATCATCCACACCTACATGATACATCTGCCCCTCTTTATCGGGCAGTTGCCCCGTGCCGAAACCCGAATCACTGTTCACCATATAGGGTGGTTGCACCTCAAGAAATCCAGCATCACGTGCACAATCAAGAAAGAAATTGATCAGTGAGCGCTGTAAACGTGCCCCCTTACCTTTATATACCGGGAAACCGGCTCCTGTAATTTTCACGCCCAGCTCGAAGTCTATCAGATCATACTTCTTTGCCAGCTCCCAGTGCGGAAGCGCATCCTTCTCCAGCCGGGGCATTTCGCCACCACTGCGATCAATCAGGTTGTCCTCAGCCCCTTTTCCTTCAGGCACCGACTCATGCGGCAGGTTGGGGATATTCACCAACAGCGACTGTATCTTTTCCGCAGCTTCTTTTAACGTCACATCCAGCTGACGGGAAGATTCCTTCAGCACTCCCACTCTCTCACGGGCAGCGGCAGCCTCCTCCTTCTTCCCCTTTTTCATGAGAACTCCGATCGATTTAGAGAGGGTGTTGATTTCACCCAAGAGTACATCAAGTGTTGTTTGCGTACTTCGGCGCAGGCTATCTGTTTCAATGATCTGACCAATCATCTCTTTTGCATCGAAATGCTTTTTCATCAGGCGGCGTATCACCCCTTCAGGATCCTGGTTGATTACTTTGAGTGTGAGCATAAAAATAAACGTTCAGCTGTTTTCAGTGCGCAAAGGTATAAAAAATAGCGTCACGAAAACAGCCGGTAACGAAATATGTTTTATTGGTTTTCGGGGAAATCAGAAATGTTATAAATGTCAGAACAGTTGAAAGTGAAGGGTTTCACGTAATTCCCTCTCTTTTTGTTTTTTCTGACGATAATAACGGGAAACGTAATATGCGAAACCGGCAAAAGCCCCTAACACCATAATGTCTTTGATTGTACTATTTTTCATACGTAAATATATTAAACTGTAATATGTTTGTTTCTAATTAATTAAGCATCTAACTATTTTTATTTTACTTTATTTCGACAAAAAGAAAGACAGCACTTATTTTTTGAATAAATGCACCGGTTATCGGAAAAACAAACAGGTAAGAAGAGTTTAAAATTTCATACGCGTGCTCTTGGCAACAGTCTGGGGTGCTTACCTGTTGATGTCAGTTTCATAATCGACTTAGGCACTTTATTGCACCGTGTGTCAGTAAAAAACGACCTTTGGTTTTTGTCTCCCGCTATGTCATATCAGATCCTTTTCAGGCTCCGGTGGGTTGAACAGGATTAGTGGGCAGAAGTTGAACTCTGTATCCCATCTTTTCCAGTTCAGTCTTTAAATAACGTTGCCGTCTCTTTTCCATCCGGTCGTTTAAATAATCGGCTCCCAGTTCATTGTAAGGGAGATCGTCTTTTAAGACATGATACACCGATTTAAGAATGGAATGTGCGACAGCGATTACCGCTTTTTTCTTACCACGGCGGGCAGCTAGTCGGTGATAACGGGCATGATAGAACGTGCTTTTTGTACGTGATGCAGCCCAGGCGGATTGTGTCAGGATTGTTTTGGCTTGTTTGTTTCCGTGGGCAGTGCGACCACTTTTTTTTTACCGGCACTCTCATTGTTTCCCGGTGAGACATCCACCCAACTACAGAGGTGTTTCTCGCTGGGGAAAACATTCATATCCAGCCCGATCTCGGCGATAAGATCCTCAACACTCTTGCGATTTAATCCCGGAATCTCACGAAGGCGTTCCAATGCGTTGTCGTAGGGCGCAAGTACATCTTTGATCTTGTCATCGAGATCTTGTATCAATGACTCAATATGACGGTTGTTTTCACGGATGGTGCCCAGCAGATAGATGTGGTGATCGGTAATAGAACCGTTACAGGCTTCGAAGATCTCTTCTTTACTTGCTTCTATCTTTTTGGTATACACCTCATCGATATCGGCCATGGTGACTGTTTTTTCATCACAAAGCTTGTCTATTAGTCTCGTGGCCGTAACACCCCCCGTATCACTCAGTACACTGGACAGTTTCACATTGCAGTCTTCCAAAATACGGATAATCCGGTTTTTGTTCGATGCCACATCCTGTATCAACTTCTGACGATAACGCGTCAGGTCCCGCACCTCACGTTGTTCCCGGGCAGGGATGTAACTTGGTTTAAGAAGTCCTGCAAGCAGCAGTTTACATAACCACCGGCTGTCCTGTTTATCTGTTTTATGTTCGGGGACGTTCTTCACGTGACGGGCATTTACAATCCATACTGTGAGTCCTGAGGGTTCCAGTATGTGATAAACAGGCTTCCAGTAAACACCGGTACTCTCCATGGCAACATGGGTTACACCGTTTTTTAATAACCAGTCTTTCAATTCTGTCAAAGAACGCGTCACGGTCCCGAATTCGCGGGTCTCCGTCTTAATACCTTCGCCACTGATGGTGGCCACTAACAACTTTTTGTGGACGTCAATACCGCATCCACGAATGACGACTTGTTCGAATGTTACCGTTTCCATTGTTTGACTGAAGTTTATGTTTTGTTATAGACCATCTTAATGGTAGTGACAAAACTAAAAAAAATCAGCCAATCTGGAATCAACGGACCTCCTTAATTTTCATCCGCTTGGGTGTTCAAAAAGCAAACATGGAGGTTTCATATGATTAAAATTATATTTTTTAAGATGTTAATCTTATTGCATTCGTCTCTCGGTTTGGTCTAATAACAACTCATTCACGGTTGAGTTCTATTAATAAGATGAAAAATTATATAAAACGTTGCATGAGAACTGGAAAAAATGAAAAAAATCATTCATCCTCTCTCCATTCGATGATGAACAACCTCTCTGTTTTATCCGTAACCCTGAATCGGTTGTCCGATCTTTTACCTACAATCCATACAACATCCTCACCCGAGAGCAACACCCATACATTTTCTTTCTCCTTAAGGCTGAGCTTGCAATCGGTGAAATAGTCGCTCAGCTTCTTCCTGCCTTTCATCCCAAAAGGGATAAACCAGTCCCCCTGGCGCCATCGGCGCAATTGTAAAGGGAACTTAAGCTTGTCAAAATCAGCATTGAGATAACGGTTATTTTTCTTGATCTCTGCCGGCTTCAGCATGGAGCTGATGATCAGGTGAAGAGGCGTTGAAACCTCTTTTACCCCTGCCCCAATCCAGCACTCTCCCTCTGCTTCATCCTTCTTGTCAGCACGCCTGTCTATGATGAAAAATTCACGGTCTTTGATCAGCCGGTAATGTGCAGAAAAAAACAGCTTCCCTGGTGTAGCATCCATGCTCCCGAAAGCATCTTCTATCGTAGATGGTCCGAAGCCGAGGGGTGACAGGATCTCATACAAGAGAGATTGCGGTGATGAGGTTTCGCGAAGTTTCCGGATATCAATCTGATTACTATTCACGACATAACCGATCATCTCCCTGATGGATGCATCGTATACTTTTTCCGCATTGCAGAGATTTTGAGAAGTGCGGTGAATGGCCTCCCTCACTGCCGGATTAAGCACCTCAAGACCGGGGATAACATTTAGCCTGATCGAATTGCGCACGATCTGATCATCCCCATTGCTGCTGTCGAAGACATACGGTATATCCCTCTCTGTGATATATGCCTCAATCTCAGCACGGGTGACACACAACAGTGGACGAACCACCTTCCTGTTTCTGGGTGAGATGCCTGTCAGCCCCCTGATGCCTGTACCGCGTATAAGATTCAGCAAAACAGTCTCCACCGAGTCATCCTTGTGATGGGCCACGGCAATAGCTTCTGCCTCATACTGCATTCGTATCACCTCAAACCACCTGTAACGCAGTTCACGTGCGGCCATCTCGATGGATATTTTATTGTCGGCGGCATAAGCCATGGTATCGAAATCAATAGAGGTAAAGAGTACATCTCTCTCTTTACACCATCTCTGCACAAAAGCGGCATCCCGCTCCGACTCCTCTCCCCTGAGATGAAAATTGCAATGGGCTCCTATGCAACGATAACCCAGGAGAGTGAGCAGATCGAGCAGCACCATGGAGTCCATTCCTCCGCTCAATCCTACAATCACCACTGCCTCCGGAGTGAGTAGTTTTTCCTTATCTATATAACTTCGAATCGTCTCCAGCATCATTTCCAAATGAGGTTTAGCTAAAACAAAAGTACGCATTTAACCTTCACCAAGCACCCTGGATCTACAAATCTTTCACATAAAAAAGGATTAAATCGCAATAAAAAGTGTATTTTTGTATTACTAATTGATTGATAAGATTCAACGATATAATGATAGACAAGATTAACGCACTTCTTTCTGAAATTGAGCAATTAAACGCTTCCACTGCCGATGAGCTGGAAGCAGCACGCATTAAATACCTGAGTAAAAAAGGGACTATCTCCGCACTGATGGACGATTTTCGTAATGTGCCGGCAGAGCAGAAAAGGGAGATGGGTATGAGAGTAAACGAACTGAAACAAAAAGCCACAGAGAAAATACAATTGCTGAAGGAACAGTTCGGAAACAACGACGCAAGCTACGCTGAGACAGACCTTTCACGCACCGCCTACCCTGTTCCTTTGGGAACACGCCACCCCATCTCCATTGTCAGGGAGGAGATCAACGATATTTTCAAACGGCTCGGTTTCTCCATTGCCGAAGGTCCGGAAATAGAGGATGACTGGCATGTCTTTTCCTCCCTTAACTTTGCAGACGATCATCCCGCGCGAGACATGCAAGATACCTTCTTCATTCAAAACGATCCGCAGATTGTGTTGCGCACGCACACCTCTTCCGTGCAGACGCGCGTAATGGAGAAAACGGAACCACCCATTCGCATCATCTGCCCTGGTCGGGTTTACAGGAACGAGGCGATCTCCTACCGCGCACACTGTTTCTTCCATCAGGTGGAAGCGTTGTATATTGATAAAGATGTCTCATTCGCCGATTTAAAGCAGGCGCTGCTCTTCTTTGCAAAAGAGATGTTCGGAGAGGATACCAAAATACGATTGCGACCGTCCTACTTCCCGTTCACCGAGCCGAGTGCCGAGATGGATATCTCCTGCAATATCTGTGGCGGCAAAGGATGTCCTTTCTGTAAGCATACAGGATGGGTGGAAATACTCGGCTGTGGCATGGTCGATCCCAACGTGCTGGATAACTGCGGCATCGACAGCAAAGTCTATTCCGGTTACGCACTGGGAATGGGTATCGAGCGAATCACCAATCTCAAGTATCAGGTGAAGGATTTGCGAATGTTTTCAGAGAATGATCTGCGCTTTCTTGAGCAGTTTCGGTCAGCGAACTAGTGTGATTAAAAAAATAAACAACATGATGAGAGTAAAATATGTTATCCTATCGCTTTTCATTTTGGCAATCACCAGCCTTCAAGCGCAAAAAACGACGCGTGTAAATGCAATCAAAGCCAACGACTACGGCGTAATCTATTCACTCCCAAAGACATTGTTCGAGATCACGCTGCTGGTAAAGAAAAGTACTTATCTACGGGGTGATTTCTACCCCTATGCGAAGGGTTACCTGGGGTTAGAGAACCCGATAACAGAGAACAGTGTACGCTACACGCTGGAAGATGTCTCAGTGGTCAACAAGGGCATTGCCGATAAAAACAGCTCTTTTATGGTGGAATTTCGTGCCAGGAGCTACGAGCCATTTGTCTATCTTCGTGAAGATGGTGTGATTGTGACGGTGAATGCTGAGCCTGAACCTGAGATCTCCTCACCGATGGTTGCCCCGGCGGGAGAGAACTCATCTGTCAATCCCCGCCGATTTCTTTCACAGGAAACACTTATGGCCGGGTCAACAGCTAAGCAAGCTGAGCTTGTAGCACGTCAGATCTTCGATCTCCGCCGTAGCCGCACAGACATCCTCACAGGTGAAGCAGAGAGCATGCCGCCTGACGGTAATGCCTACAAAGTGGTGATGGATGAGATTGATATGCAGGAAAAAGCCCTCACTGAGCTGTTTGAGGGACGCATTGAGTCGGAATATTTCCTGAGAAGTTATACCGTCATCCCCGATGAGAATGAGATGGAGAGATCGGTGATTGCCCGCTTCTCTGAAAAACTGGGACCATTGGATGCCGATAACCTTGCAGGAGAGCCTCTCTACCTTACATTAAGGAACAAGACGCCCAAGGTGGCGTTGCAGCTCTCAGAGCGTGACTTGAATCGTCTTAAGGATAAATTCAAACAAGGGCTTGTCTATAATATACCGGGTAAAGGAGACCTGACGCTGGAGTTCAGAAACAGACCGGTAAAAAGCATGGAGGTGGATGTGGTGCAGTACGGATCACAGGATGTGCTGACGAAGAAAATGTTCGAAAACATGAAGCAACCCATCAAGGTTTTGTTTTACCCAGAGCTGGGTGCCATAAAACAGATTATTCAATAGAGAGGGAAATCCGTTTTCGATTAATACAAAGAATAATAGAGATGAGAACCAGAATCTTTTTACCAGTTGTTCTTCTTTTTGTCACGGGATTTGGATTGATGATCTCCTGCGGAGAAAGAAGAGGTGGTGGAAAAGCATCAGAGATTATATTTGACAGTATCGTCGTGAAACATCGGATACCCCTTTTGCAGGCAAACGACACGACCCTGCCCTCAGCTGAGGTGGAGCTGTCGTTCATCTATCCTGTCAGGTTCCGTAACGCCGTGAGCCTCGCCCGTCTGCAGCAGATCTTCAAGGGTACATTTTTCGGAGATACGAGATACGACAGCATCACACCAGAGGAGGCCGTAACACTTTTCATGACCGATTATACGACACGATATGAGTCGTTGTCGAACAGTTACTACGAAGACAAGGCGCGCCTGGCAGGTGAGATGCCTGTATGGTACTGGTATTCCATAAGCAACAAAAACAAGATCCTGTTTCAGGATCATTCATTGTTAAGTTACGCCGTTGAATACAGTGATTATGAGGGAGGTGCACACGGATCGTACCGGATTCTATACAGCTGTATCGATCTGAACAAACTCAACACCATCTCGGAAGAAGATCTGTTTGTGGCGGACTATTACAAACCTCTCACAAAAAAAATTATTGAGCAGTTAATGGA
>JAAYGM010000043.1 GCA_012727735.1 Bacteroidales bacterium
TATCATAAGGAGATATTCTTTTCAGGTGACTGATGTCACGCACGCGTCCGTCAATCAGCAGCATCACATTTTCGCTGCCATCAAGGCTGATCTGCTGTTGTAAATCGATACGGATGCCGGGGATAAACTTCAGCATATCGGCCGTGTTTCCTGATGAAGCCCTCATTGTGCTGCTTACCGAATAGACAACCTTGTCTGTTGTCGTCACAGGTGCCATCCGCTCCGCCACGATCACCGTTTCAGAAATAAGATAGATTGTGTCCTCCATAAGAATGAATCCTGTATCGTGCGTTTCCGCTCCTGATAGGATGATATCTCTCACTGTCTCCCGGTACCCGACCGTTGTGACATGCAGCCGGTATATACCTGCCGGCACCTTGTGAAAGAAAAATAATCCGGCTCTGTCGCTGCTTGTAGGAGAGATTGTATGGTCGCTCTCTCCATGTTGCCTGTTGAGCCAGATCGTAGCATCGGGTAACGGTACGCCACTGCTTTTTTCTACCACGGTGCCGGTGACGTTAACAGCCTCCTGCGACTGAAGCCATAACGTGGCGGTGAAGAACAGAGTGAAGAGTAGCGTGAATTGTTTTGAGCTCATTGCATTCATTGTAATTTATTTTTGAATGCAAATGAAGCATGATTGGTTATCTATACCAATTTATGGGTACAGATGACAAACATTTGTGATAAACGGTTATAATTTAACTCCTGCTTGGGATAAATAGCAGTTTCTATTGACCAACGGCAATGAACTCACTGTTCATCCGCGCATCAAACTCCTTTGTTTTATTACGCGATACAGGGATCATGCGGCTGCACTCCTTTAATTTCAACCTGTATCCGAGTCTGTTGCCTGTTTTTGAATCCACCAGCTTCAGGTTCACGATGAATGCGCGGTGAACACGCATTAAAAAAGGATAGGAATCAAGCTGTTCTTCAATATCACTGATTGTGTTGCGTATCATCACCCTGTTCTTTTTCCTGCTGTTTTCAAAATAGAAGGAAACATAGTTACCCTCTGATTCTGCGTAAATGAGTTCATGCAGATAGAAGTGGAGTTCTTCACGTTTCGCCTTTGACCTGATTGTAATCCGTTTGGTGTCCTCTTCTTTCAATCCGTAATTTGGGTTGCTGCCGGCATATTGATGGAACAGTTCTGGTGTGAAGGCATAACGTATATTGAACAATGTAGGCAACAATACAGGAATGAGGGCCACAAGTATTGAGCGGGTAAGAGAGTCGATAAAGGTGGAGAGATTCCAACGCATTTTCGGCTCTTCTATGATGAACCCGGCAAAATAAACTGCGATACCTATTGCAACAAGAATGATCAGGAGCGAGATCAACTCGTGGTTTAATTGCCACTTGTCAGTCCGGGGAAAGCCGCGAAAATGTTTTACAAACAGCAAGATTCCGATTACAGGGAATGCTGTGGCAATAGCATAGAGAAAGATGGTGAGTGTGAGACCGGAGGATTGTGTTGCGTGCACCTGAACCGGTTTGTATATTATTGAAAAAAGAAAAAGAAAGACAATCAGTAGCAGCATACCTGCCCAGGGTCTCCTGAAAAGCAGGTGTTGAGGAAACCGCCGGTTAAGTACAGCTTTGATCTTTTCTGTTGTGTCAATCATAGTGTGGTATGAAACTCCGTTGTATGCAAATGTACAACTTTCCTGCGATTTATTGTCTCACGTTAATCATTTCTGATTTATCTTAAGATTGGAGGTCCTCAGAAAAGGCTCATGTTCGTTTCCAGGGGTGAGGATCTGTTTTACCCTGCACTGCTCCATGCACAACCAGCATGTGATCGGTCGCTAACGAAGGATCATCACGCTGGTAGATGGTGTGGTGGCATAAGATGACCTGAACAGTCCGTTTGCGTAATTTTTAAAACCGGTTACACTGATCGAAAAATCCGATCGCTTCCAGCTCTTTTTTAATTGCCGCCTCTTCCTGGTCGCTGATGTTTTGAAAAGGAGTGCGGTTGATACCCAGGTCGAGTCCGATCAGCTTCATGATCCGCTTGCCGGCGACGATGTTGCCCCTGTAGCGGGCGATCACGTTGATCACCTCCTGTGCGAAGTTCTGGTGCGCGACCGCCGCAGAGAGGTTGCCGCTGTTATAGGCGTCGATCACACCCACCAGCGAACGGCCGATGTAGCTGCCGGTGCCGCTGATGCCGCCCTGTGCACCACCCATCACCAGTGCCGGGAGGATGGTCTCATCCTGTCCGTGCAGCATGTCGAACTTACCCTCTTTGTATAACATGCACTGGTTATACTCGTAGAGGCTCTCATAGGTGTACTTGATACCCGCCAGGTTGGGGATACGTCCCTCTGCCTCCTGAAGGAACGGCAACATGGGAAGGAAGACACCGTTCAGTGCGGGGATGTGGTAGAAGTAGAAGGGGAGGTCGGGTGCACCGCAGGCGATCTCCTCGCAGTACTTCACCAGTTCCTCCACCCGTCCCGCCTTGGGGAAGGGTGATGCCATGGCACCGATGCCGAAGGCGCCGATCTCCTGTGCGTGTTGTGCCATCCTGTAGCTCTCTTTGATGGAGGTGGCCCCCACATGCACGATGACTCTGAACCCTTCAGGTGCTACTGAGATCCACTTCTCTGCCAGCTTCAGCCGCTCATCTACAGTAAGCATATAACCCTCACCCGATGACCCGTTGATAAAGACACCTTTCAGTCCGTTTTTCTGTAACATGGCGGCATAATCTGCCACCGGTCCCGGATCCAGTTCTCCTTTTTTGTCGAACGGAGTGAAGGGAGCCACAATTAAACCTTTGATTTTTTCGAATTGCATATGTTTGAATTTTAAGTTTTAAGTTTTCATCAGTCAGTTTTCAGCATTCAGCTTTTTTGTTTATAGTTTATTTCATATTCCCGGATCCCCGGATCATTTGATACTTAGATTTTTTTTCATCCCCTCCCACGTATATCCTTTGTCCATATTTTTGTTAGGGAGCAGAAAGCTCATCGCCACTGCAATGAGAATGCTTGCCGTCATACCGATGAATCCGAAAAGAAGGAAGGAGATGGGTGTGTTGTTTTTTATCAGCAGCAACAGGATCAGGCCGCCGATCACACCTGTCAGAGCTGCTTTTGATCCCACCCGCGGGAAGAAAATCCCCAGGATGAAGAGCGCCCCCAGTCCGCTGGTGAGCAGTCCCAGGAAGGTGTTGAACTGATCCCATAGCGAAGCGATATTCCATGTTGCCAGCACCAGTGCCATCCCCATCCCCAGCAGGCCGCAGATAATACCCGACCAGCGGGCTACTTTCATCTGGGAGTTGAATGATCTCCCCGGGAAGAGGGTCTTGAAGAAATCGGAGGTGATCACCGCCGAGGAGGAGTTGATGTTGGAGGAGAGCGTCGACATCGCTGCAGCGAAGATGGCCGCAATCAGCAGCCCCGCAAAACCTACCGGCATCTCCGAGACGATGAACTGCGGGAAGACCGAGTCGATGTTGGCATTGCTGACCATCATCAGAGAGGGATTGTCGTGGTAGAATGCAAAGAGGCCTGTGCCGATAAGGAAAAAGAGGATGGTGACAGGCACGCTCAGGATGCCATTGAGCCAGATGCTGCGCGAGGTGGCTTTCTCATCTTTCGTACTCATATAACGCTGTACGATGGACTGGTCGCTGGTGTAGGTGATCATCGAGTTAGCGACACCTCCGATCAGTACGACCCAGAAAACAGGCTGCGTGAAGTCGAACCGGAAATCGAACGTCCTCAGCTTCTGGAACTCGATGGTGGTACTCCAGAACTCACCGATGCCGCCATCGATCCCTATAATCATAAAGATAAAGGCGGAAATGGCGCCGAAGACAAGGATGAAGCCCTGGATCACATCACCCCAGACGACCGCCTCCATGCCTCCGCTGGTGCTGTAGATGATGGTGACGATACCCATGATGATGATGGAGAGGTAGATATTGAAGCCGGTGACAGCATTCAGTGCCAGTGAGGGAAGGAAGAGCACGATGGCAATACGGCTAACCATGAAGATGACGAAGAGTGCCGAAGCGAGCCACCTGACTGAGCGGCTGAAACGCAGCTCCAGGTATGCGTAGGCTGTGTCCAGGCTGAATCGCCGGAAGAAGGGGAGGAAGTATTTGATGACAATGGGCACGATGAGTATGATGGTGATGTTGAATATAAGCATCCGCCAGTCTGTGGCATAAGTCTTGGCAGGGATAGAGAGGAAGGTGATGGCGCTGAGTGTGGTGGCAAAGATGCTTATCCCTGCTGCCCACCACGGGATGCGACCGCTGGCCTTGAAGAAATCCTCTGTGTTTTTGTTCCTCTTCATAAAGAAAAAGCCGAGTAGCAGCATACCTCCGAAATAGAGCAGCAGCACGAGGTAGTTGAGCCATCCGAAGGAGGGTTGTGAGGTGTAGAAGAGGCGGGTGATATGCGGTGAGCGGACGCCGGGACGGATCTCACCACCGGCGATATAGATATTTTTCCCGTCGGAGAGGTCAGCCGTGACCGCCACGGGAGGGTTGGAGGTCTCTCCTGCCTGGAACCACGTGTCGGTGATGGTGTTGTAGACCAGTATCCTGTTGTTGAAGCCGGGGTGGTTCATCCAGAGTGAGTCACGAAGCTGTTGCTGACCCCGGCTGATGGCGCCCTCCACCTGATTGAAGATCACCCCTGTGTCACCCCCGTAGAGAAGGATGTGCGAGCCGCCAACCGGGGAGGCGGTAGCCATCGCCAGCGGCATTGCCAGTCCGTTATCCGGGCGGATGTCTCTCTTGCGGTTCCATTGACCCTGTGAGGGACGGTAATGATAGACCGAGGAGTAGAAAGTGGTGATATCATCAGTCACCCTTGCGCGGCCGCCGAAGACATAGAGCGATATCTCCTCTCCATCCTGCTGCGAGGTGATGGTCGACCCAGAGACAGGCAGCGGGAAGTCGGGCAGCTTCACCCACCCCTTCCCGGGACTGTTCAGGTCGAGCTGAAGAAACTGAGCCGATGAGGAGCCTTCTGCTGTCTCTCCTCCCACGAGGTATACCGTAGTGCCGATAACCGTAGCGGTGGCGTTCTTCACCGGAACGGGGAGGGCAGGGTATTCGGTTACTTCAACAGAAGATCCGCTGTATGTGAGCAGGAACGATTTGCCGGTGATCTCTTCTGCTGTCTGACCCCCTATGCAGAGCAGTCCTGCAGGTAGTGACGCATAGGCTCCCTCAGCCACTGGTACTGGCAGCTCTTTCCCTTGCCAGACCACGCTGAATGAACCGTCTGTCTCAAGCTGAAAAACAATCACCCTGTCCGAATATTGCTTGATGCCGTTTTCCCACGGCTTACCATCGGGGAAGGTTGATCCGCCGGCCATGATGAACCAGCTTCCCTGCTTCCCGAAAAAACTGCCTGCCATTCCTTCGTGAAGGGTTGAGTCGGCCAGCGTCTCCATCGAGAAGACATTGGTCTGGTGGAAGCTGTTTTTGGTGTTACCTGTCAGCGTGGATTGTATAGACAGACATGCCAGTAATATCAAAAGTGATGTTCTTTTTCTCATGTTTTACTGTTTTCTCTGTTGGGTTGTTTCCTTCCTTATTTCTGCCTGTCGGGATGGTAAACCAGTCCTTCCACCCTCTCTTTCCCGTCGGGAGTAACAAACAGGAAGTTAAACATCCATTTCTGTAATCTTATCTCCGGCGTGCTGAATTGTCCCACGGGCAGCTTCAGCAGCACCTTGTTCCATCCTTTCTGAAGGTTGACCGGTAGTGGCGGACGGGCGATGAAGTTCTCATTCCTGAGTGTGATCTCGTTGTTTCTTTCGGTGTGACTGTTCTCCCAGCGGGGTGGAGCAATCGCCTCATCGTTGATATAGATACGGCTCTGCCGGTAATCCCACTCCCCTTGCGGCGATGGCAGGTCGCTCTCGGAGCGGCTGTAGTCCTGTGTCGTTACCCAGAGTCCCACCGTCTGGTCCTTTGGCGACCATACCTGTGTGTATGCGTAGGCTGTATGGTTCTCCCGCGGTTCATCGTAGAATGCCGGGACGATGGCACCCCAGACGTGGCGCAGGTAGATGCCGGCACCCCTGGCGGGATGAACACCATAGGTCTGTCCGTTGAAGCTGTAGTTGTCACTAAGCGCTTCCTCAGGAGGAAAGACAGCAGAGAGGTCACCCCCGTTGGGGAAGGGGTCAGTGATACGCCACCGGATGTCGGTCTGCTTCAGATAGGGGAAATCGATACCGGCGAAGCTGTTCTCCTTGTGCCAGAGCATCCGTCGTTCAAAATCGGCAAATGATCGGAAGGTGGCATCCTCCTCTTCTGCCGGCAGGATGACACCGTTTTTGTCGAAGTATTCCGATCCGCCGCCCAGCCAGGCACGCTCGGCCAGCGCGAGCATGTTGGGGTAGAAGTAGTTCTGCAGCATGATCTCCGATTCTTCTATCAGGAGGCGGTCATTCCAGAAGGCGAGGATGGCACCGGCGATGTCATCACTCCCCTTTTCGGTGTTGTAGATACGACTATTGTAGAGGGCGACGATATCACCGAAGGCATCGAAGTGGTTGATATAGTGAAAGCGGGAGTCGATGGCGGGGATGCCGGGCTGCGCCTTGCCGCGATAGCTCCAGAGCTGTGTGGCGTCGATCTCACCCGGCTTGTAGTTCCAGCCCGGGTTCCAGGAGATCACTTTCTTACCCATCCCCCTGATGTGTGCCACCATCTCCGGCACAAAAGCGGGGTTGGTAAACCCCACCTCGTCGGTGCCTATATGGATCCAGGGAGCATCGGGGAACACCTCTGTGCAGATCTCCTCCATCAGCTCTTTCAATATCTCCATCCCTTCGGGCGACTGCATGTCGTGGCCGGTAGCCCGCACGAAGGCAGCGCTATGGCCGGGCATGTCGATCTCCGGGATTAGCAGCATGTTGTTCGCCCTGCAGTGAGCAGCGATCTCATGTGCATCCTCAATGGTGTAGTATTGCCCCGCCAGCCGCGTGAAGCTGCTGCTGTCGTTGAGCTGCGGGTAGCGCCTGCTCTCCAGCCGCCAGCCCTGGTTCTCAGTCAGGTGCCAGTGGAAGAGATTGATCTTGAACTGCGAGAGCAGGGTAATTTGTCTCTTCAGCTCCTCCACTGAGATGAAGCTGCGCCCCACATCGTGCATGAAGCCGCGCACGCGGAAGGCCGGCCAGTCGGTGATCTCCAGCGTGGGGATGGTGTTGCCGCCGGAGGATGCGATGATCTGCTGCAGGGTCTGCCGTGCCCAAAAGATTCCCTGTTCAGTGGTGGCTTCCATCACTATCGAGTCGGCGGTGATCTGGAGGCGGTAGGCCTCATCGCCGTTCACCTCCGCTTCGGGTATTGTGTGGACCATTCTTACCGTGACGACCGAAGGATCAGGCTCACCCTGATGCAGGCGGTGCTGCCCGGATTGATCGATGGTGATCATCTGCGGCTGCGGCAGCAGCTGCAGTGGTTTATCCTTTTCTCCTGTGCTGCAGGAGAGGAGCAATAATGTAGACAACAGGAACAGACTGGTTATTTTCATTTTTTTATTCTCTTCTGGTTTTGAAACATCACTCATTTATAGCGCTTCTGATTTTACCCACTCCACCATGTAACCCTTGTCTCCTGTCTGCCTGTCGCTGAGGAAATGAATGTAGGACAAACCGTGCAGTGACTCATTGGCTAGTGAGATGACCATTTGTCTCTTCTGGTCCACATAGATGGTTGCACATGGTCTCACTGCATCAAGATCCCACTCAATCTCCAGCAGGTGTGGTTTAGTATCTTTTATCTTCAATCTCTTTGGATTGAGCGGCAGCGCAAACGGTGCGTAGTGGCGGGCGACGGTGTCGGTAGGGTTAAACCAGCGGTCGTTCAGCAGCAATTCGCCGCTGGTGTTGAGGCTGTTGAATTGGATGGAGGCGGTGAAGCGTCCCCTGCGGAGTGCGGGGAAGTTCCAGACAGCACCTCTTACCGGCGTGAGCAGTGAGTCATTTTCGGTATACTGCACTTTCAGCTTCCCCTCCTCAAGGCTGCATCCCGGCGTGCGGTTGTAGCCGCAGTGGCCCACGATCCCCTTGTAGTAACTGAACACACTCCATTGTGCCAGCCCGTCGGAGAAGTCACAATGCCGCTCTTTCTCATAGAGCCAGTCGGCATGAAACCGGAGCATCACCCTGTGTAGCGGGTGTTGTCCCAGTGAGACCAGCAGCTCCCCGGGAGCTATCTCCACAAACTGACTCTGGTGCACGCTCTTGTCTACCCCCGGCGTGGTGCCGAAATCGGCCGCATCACGCCGCGGGTCGAGGTAGAGCTCACGAAAGCCCTGCCAGCTTCTTCCCTCATCGGAGGAGATGGCTGCATGGATGGCGTTGCGGTTGGTGAAGACATCATCCCACACACCGGTGGTCTGGTTCACCTCCGGCAGTGGTGTGGTGTTGGACCAGAGGAAGAGAATCCGTCCATCCTGCAGCCTGCCAATGGTAGGCATGGTGATGGTGCCGTAGAAAGGCGAGGGGGTGGCATCGCCCCAGGTGATGCCGCCGTCATCCGAGAAGGATTGATAGTGGTGGTCCTGCGAGGTGCGAATCAGCATCCATAGTCGTCCGTCGCCCAGCTCCACCACCGTTGGCTCCGCTGCGCCGTGATTCCAACGGATGCCATCATGGAAGCCACCACCCTGATGATCGGGTGTGGTGACCAGTGATGATCGCTGCCATGTGCGTCCATCATCATCCGAGACGAAGGTGAAGCAGGCTCTGGGTAGTCCACGCTGCACTCCGTAGTGGCCGGCGACGATTACCCTTATGCCATCCTTAATAAAGAGTGGCGGCTTCAGCATTATCGCCATGGTGTCGGAGACCTTCAGCAGCTCGCGTCCTCCATCCGCTCCCTCTGTGGTACGTATGACGAAGGTGCCCATTCCCGGGGCAGCGATCAGCCGGAGATACTGACGGGTGAGGGGACTGCGTGTGTCGGCGAAGGGTATCTCCTTCGGTGTGTTGACCCTCTTCCATGTCGACCCCTTGTCGTGGCTGGAGAGGTAAAATGATCCTGCTTCGGCCTGTTCACCATAGTTATAATGTCTGATCTCACCACTTTCCAGCAGGGAGAGTCCTATGTAGGCGTCACTTGGAGGAGCCGTCACCACACGGGGTTCCCATATGATGGAGTCAGAAGCGGCACTCCCTGCCAGCAGAGATGTGATGCTTCCGGCGATGAACAGCAAAAATGAGAGTATATATCGAACATACATAGAGAAAATATTTTTTGTCATAACCTGAAAATCTGTTTCTGTGAAGGGATGGCATGGTTCTTTTAATGAAACTCCGTTGAGAAGGTGGAAGCGGGCAGGCCCACCTCGTTGATAAGGTTACCCCCGCTGTAAGAGCTCCAGCCATAGCGGGCGAAAACGGGGCGGTTTACCTGATTGCTCGTTATCACCAGCTGTTTGCCTTTGATCACCGCTTTTGCCGGATAGAAGATCCTGTCTTCTCCCGCCAGCTCGACATCGCGCACCGGCTGGTTGTCCGACGTGCGGAGGCGCTTCGTTTCACCGAAGGTGACAATAGCTTTTTCTTCCTCAAAACGCACCTCAAGGAAGAGCGGCCCGCTTTTCTTTATTTTTTTACCGTAGCTATCGGCCAGCGCCCGGCGTGCCAGTCGCTCACCCACCTCCTTCTTCTGTCTGGGATGGACATCTGTCCTGTTGCCCAGATCGGAGGAGACAGCCATACCGGAGCGAGGGATCCGTTCTGTCAGCCTGCGCTGGCTGTCACGGAAATGACCCCACGATTCACGCCCTGTCTCCATGCTGGATAGCTGAACGTAGTAGAAGGGGAAAATCTCTCCCCAGGCATTGCGCCAGCTCTCTACCATGGCGGGAAGTAGCTGCTCATGCAGCTCCACGTTGTTGGCGTTCGACTCACCCTGGTACCAGATGGTGCCGGCAATGGGATAGGCGGTAAAGGGAGCTATCGCCGTCTCAAACAGATAGGAGGGCTTGTAGGGGTGTTGCTGAAAGGGGTTCTCCTTCGCCCCGGCGATGTTCTGCATCCCCCGTTCGCGCACCCATCCGTCGATGAAATCATTGTTGCTCCACTGTGTGAAGAAATCGACCATCAGCGGGTCGCGCTCCATGCTCCTGCGGTCGATCCACGCCTCAGTGGGTGAGCCACCGATGGCGTTGTGTATCAGCCCCACGGGTACCCCCAGCCGCTCCTGTAGTAGCTTCCCGAAATAGTAGGCTACGGCGGAGAACTGTTTTGCCGTGAGTGTGTCGGAGAGAGTCCAGGATGTGGGGTGGTAATAATCCAGCCGGTTCACCCGTGCCAGTATGTTGTCGTCCCACTCCATGGCTGCCGTCGGGGCGATCTCCTTCATGTCGAAGAAGCGTAGCTGGTTGTTGGCAGCAAGGGGAATATCCTCCGCCGCTGTGGCGGCATCCTGCAGCCGGAAGGCCATGTTCGACTGACCGGAGCAAAGCCATACCTCCCCCATCAGGATGTCAGTCAGTTCAATGATTGTTTCACCACTCTCAATGGTGGCGTTGTAAGGTCCTCCCGCCTTCATCGGGGGGAACGTTACCTCCCATATCCCATTGTGGCCTGTTTGTGTCTTTCCGGTTCTCCCCGCGAAGCGTACGACCACCCCGGACGCTGCATCGGCAGTTCCCCTGAACCTCACCGGCTTGTTGCGCTGCATCACCATATGATCGGTGAAAATTGCCGGCAGCTGCAGACCGCCAAAATCGCCTGTGATCGCGTTATAGACAGTTTCGGCGATGATGCCTGCACCTTCTGCATTGGGATGGAGTGCATCGGGGAAGAGATCGGGACGGTTGAATAAAGGAGTGTTCAGGTCGATTAGCGGAGTGCCGGTCACTATTGCTACCCGCTCAATCTCCCGCTGCATCTGATCGTACCAGACACGGGTGCTTGACTTGAACCGCGGATGCCAGCTGAAGATGGGTGTCATGCGGCAGATCCAGACTTTGGTATCCGGCTTCACCTGTTGGAAGGAGCGGATCAGATTAATATACTCCTTGTTGAAATTATCCCGGAACTTCGGCCAGTTACGGGGGTCGGTGTCGTTCAGTCCCAGATGGATGATCACAATGTCGGGTTCGAAAGCGAGTGCTTTCTCATATGCCGGCAGCTCCCAATAGGGGTTGTGTCCTTTCTTCAGGAGTGTGGCGCCACTGTGGCCGAAGTTCTCCACACGGTAGTCATCACCCAGCAGATGCTGCAGCTGTACCGGATAGGCATGCGACGACCGGTCCTCCAACTTGTAGCCGTAGGTGACCGAATTACCTACGCAGGCCACCTTCACCGGTGCTGAATGAAGCAGTGCCGGGAAAAGAAGGAGAATGAACAGGATATTCCTTTTAAACATATGCTACTTTTCAAGATAAGGTTTCACTATCTCTACCCACTTCATATATCCCTCACCCATAAGATGAAGGCCATCATTGCTATAGCGGGGATCCAGCTTATGGGTCCCGGGGATCACGAAATGGTTGTACAGATCAATAAAGGTAATCGATTTTAGTTCGGCCATCTCCTTCAATCGTTGATTCAGTGGCGCAATTATCTGACTCTGTCTGGTATGTCCTTCAAACATCCCGTAACAGTCATTCACGGGGAGTATACTTTGCAGAAAGATGATTGTTCGGGGAGATTCCCGCATGATTTTTTCAGCTATTCCGTCGGTTTGGGCCACAATCAAATCGGGGGAGGTTCCCCGTGCAAGATCATTGATGCCAATCATCAGGAAGATTTTAGATGGTTTACCTTTCAGTAGTGGGTCTAATCTGTCGTAGAGACCTTCACATATATCACCGCTGATACCTCTGTTTTTTACCCGTGCGTCTTCAAAAAGTTCAGTCCACTCACCACCGTTTGTGATGCTGTTGCCTACAAAAAGGATATCCTCCTCGGAGACCGCAAGTTTTTCAAATAAAGATGCCCGTTGATAATAGAAAGAGGAGTAGGTTCGTTCCTGGGCAGAAGCAGTTATAGTGAAAAAAAAGAGAATGAACAGGAGCGGATTTCTTTTCATTGGAGTGCTTTCTTGAGGATGAGCTTTTGAGTAATAGAAGAGATTTTTCCGGGATTATGCTGAACCGGATGGTAATTTATAACAACTCCCCTATTTTGAAAGAAATCCAAAGATAGCACATTATTTCAAAATGCTATCTTTGGAAACAGAGTGAAAAATAAATTCAATTAATAACCCGGTGTCTGCTCCAGAGCATCATCATTGTCGAGGAGACCCTTATCGAGTGGCCACAGCACTTTGTGTGCTTCAGAGGCTTCATTCAGAATCGGGTTGCCGTCGATGCTTGCTTCCGGTGTGAAGACAAGATGCCTGCCACCCTTGGTGAGGGTCATGCGGCGTAGGTCCCACCAGCGTTGTCCCTCCTGCACGAACTCCATGTCCTTCTCATGAAGGATGGCCAGTTCGTTGGTGGTGAAATCGCCGGCAGTGAAAGCAATCTCACTGCTCCAGTTCTCACCATAAGCGCGTTGGCGCACCTTGTTGATATATTCTTCCACCTTTGTGTTGTCTCCTTCCATATTGGCAATCTCAGCCAGGGAGAGATAGACCCATGGCAAGCGGTAGTAAATATAATCACCCACCCACTGGCGCACGCCGTTGGAGTTGATATAGCCGATATTCTTCTGCACATGTGTACCCCTTAAGACCAGCTCACCCTCTTCGTTTTTAATGTATGCGGGCAAAAAGGTGGCGTTGCGTCTGCTGTCTCTCAGATCAAAGCGCTCAAAAAATTCTTTCTTGTATTCATAGCGTTGCATCGAAGAGGTAGTTGATATTTGTAAGGGGTCATCAAAGAGAGAGCCATCTTCCAGGTAGGAATTTCTGTTGGTCTGGCCGGTACCCACATTGTATACATACTGGTTGGCATTGTTGGAAGCCTCCCCTTCTGCGTAGCGGATGGCGAAGATAATCTCGTCATTGGCCTTGTTGGTGGCATCGAACACTCTTGGGAAATCGGTCAGCATCTTTAAGCCATAGTTGTTGGCCACATTTTCAAGGTGCTGTTTGGCAACAGCCAGGTCTGCCAGACTGGCACTGTTGTCGCCGGTGGTCACCTTGGCATTCCAGAGATAAACCTCCCCAATCAGCGATTCTGTAGCAGCCTTGTTCCAGTAGACCTTTTTCCCCATACCATAGGGGTCAAAGCTGTTTTCACTGCCGAAGTAAGTGAGTGATTTCTGCAGGTCATCCTTAATCTGAGCCATCACTTCAGATGCATTTGCACGGGGCATGTAGAGCTTGGTGGGATCCAGCTCACCATCAATCACCTCTACTCCCAGCCTAAGGGGTACCCCGCCATAAATACGGTAGAGTTCGAAGTAGTAGAATGCCCTGATGCCGTGAACCATCCCAAGGAAATAGTTTTTCTTCGCTTCCTGGATATAGTCGGCATCCGTCACACGAGCAATAAAGAGGTTGCAGTTTGTGATTCTGCCATAGAGGTCTCCGAATCGTGAGACACCGGTATTGTTGGCATCGAAGTTTTGTTCAATGACTGAACCGCCGGACACGGAAGAGCCGTCACCACTCGTCCCCGAGATATAGTGGCCTCCCCTCAGTTCTCCGAAAACGATCGTATGCTGCCAGGCGGCATCTCTCATATGTTTGTGTATGCCATCGATGTAGCCTGCGGCGTGTGCCTCAGTTTTCCAGTAGGAGCCACTTCCGTAGTAGTCGACAGGTGCCAGGTCGAGTGAGTCGCTGCAGGAGGTGTGCGCTATTCCCATAAGCAACATCACCACACCTGATATGATTGTAAATTTTGAAATCTTCATAATTTTGAATTTTCTAAAGATGATTAAAACGTTAAGTTAATACCAAACAGCAGGGTGCGTGGTAGACCATAGCCCGTTCCGCTAGCCACTCCGGTGCCGATGGCTCGTTCGGGACTGGCGATGGGTGCCGCGGTGAGGTATCCCAGATTCTGACCGGTAACCGACAGGTTCATGTTCTGCATATGCAGTTTCTCCGACAGATTCTTCGGGAGTGTGTATGCCAGCGATACTTCACGGAAAGCCAGATAGTTCCCTTTGTAGGCAAAGAGTGATGAAGCGCGGTTCACGTTGCCTGTTCCCAGCTGATCAGCCCATACGTACCGCGGATATTTGGCATTCGGGTTCTCTGGTGTCCAGGAGTCAAACACATCTGTGGTGGTGTTGTAAGTACCCTGCATGTTTCCCAGGAACCAGGGTGTGGTGTTGTCGTAGGTCCAGAAATCCAGACCAAAGTCGAAGCGACCATACAGCATGAAGTTCTTGTATTTGAAATGGGTGTTGAACCCTCCTGTCCAGCGTGGAGTGGTATTACCGATTACCACCTGGTCGAAGTTGTCGATCACCCCATCACCGTTGATATCTCCCCAGCTGGCATCTCCCGGTTCAATCTGGATCGCATTGTTCTGTTGTGCAGGTGTGAGTGCGGCATAGGCTGCCGGTCCATAGAGGTATTTGCCCTGTGCGTTTCCTGTGGTCACCACCAGGTCACCCGGGATTTCATTTTCACTCTTGTACAATCCGTTGAATTTGTATCCTACCAGAAGGCCAGGTTCCTGTCCCTCCTGGTAGCCGCCTACGAACATTTTTTCATCACCGTTACCGGTATAAATTTCCTGCCCTCCCTGGCGGTTTCTCTCCAGTCCGTTGTCCGGAAGCGAGACGATCATATTCTTGTTGTAGGTGATGTTTCCCTTCATCTCCCAGCTGAAATCTTCTGTGCGGATGATTCTGCCTGACAGCTCCAGTTCGAGGCCTCTGTTCCTGAACTCACCATTGTTGTTGGTGATGGAGGAGAATCCGGTTGTGGAAGGCAGCGCAAAAGCAGCATATTTGTCCGTGGTGAGACGGCTGTAATAGGTCATGTTGGCATTCAGCCTGTTCTCAAAGAAGCTGACATCCATACCCACTTCAAAGGTACGTGTTTTTTCCCACCGCAGTCCCGGGTTGGGCAATCCTCCAATAAGGAAGCCGGTGCGTCCGTTGTAAGTCTGCGGGTTGTAAGATCCCTGAAGCGTGTAGGCGCCAATACCACTTGCATTCCCGTTGATACCAAAGCTGGTTCTCAGCTTACCGAATGAAAGGGCCGGCATATTCTCTTTCACGAAATCTTCGTAACCGAAAATCCATCCGGCAGAGAGACCCGGGAAGAAGCCCCAACGGTTGTCTCCCAGGAGTGATGAGTAGCCGTCGTGCCGGAATACACCGGACAGAAGGTATTTACCCATGTAATCATAGTTGGCACGACCGAAATAGGAGAGAATGCGGTATTGTGAGTGCCAGGAGTCGATGCCGCGTTTCCCTTCACCGGAGTCTGTCAGACCCAGGTCATGAAAATCATCAGTCGGGGCGCCCGAACCGGAGGCGCTGAAACCCTTGCTTCCCCTGTCAAAATATTCCATACCCACCAGTGCATCCAGATTGTGGCTCCCTGCGAATGTTTCGTTGTAATTCAGTGTGCTGTTGTACGTTTGTGAAAAGTCTCGGTCGAAACTTGCTGAACTGCTACGGCTTCTGTTCCAGTTTCCCGGTGAAGATTCGTAGTCACGGTTAAAGGATTCATAAAGTCCTTCACTGTAATACCATTGTGCCGAACCCCTCAAAGCGAGGTTTTTCAGCAGCTGGGCATCGAACGACTGGATCATGGTGAATTTGTCGGTCTGATTCTCTCGGAGAAAGCGATCAGCCTGATAGGATTGATTTCCGTCACCCGAATTGGGTCCCAGCAACATATTTCCCTCTTCATCCTCATAACGGACGGTAGGGGGCAGGGATTGTATACGACCGAAGTAGTTCGCTTCGCTGGTCTGCGTAGGAGGCATCGACTCCCAGTTGGCACGGTTGTAGTTGAAGTTGGAAGTGGTTTTCAACCAGTCAGTCACATTATAGCTGCCATTGAGGATAAAGCTATATCGTTTGTAGTATGAGGTGATGGGCAACCCTTCAGAGTGGTTGTAACCCAACCCGGCATAATAACTTCCCTTTTCGTTTCCTCCCGACATATTCAGGTTGTAATCCTGCGTCATCGAAGGATTTACAAAGCTATATTTGGCAATGTCTGTTTCACGGTAAATCAGCATATCAGTGGGATTGACCGGATCCGCCATTGTCTTCCATCCTTTCTCTAAAAGGAATTTGTTGTCATCTGACAATTTCATCAGATTCCAGACCATTTTGTCTCCATAAACATTTCCAGTTCCCATAGGAGCAGCTCCGTTGATGTTGTTTTTCGGAGCCCAGGGTGTATTCACATAGGCATTTCTCATATAGGTGATATAATCCTCAATTCCCAGGAAGGTATAGGGATTGTTCACGTAATTGAGCCCCAGTTTAGCTTTTACGTTGATTGCCCGCTGTCCTGCCTTTCCGCTCTTGGTGGTGACCAGGATTACACCGTTGCTGGCCCGTGCACCGTAAAGGGCCGTTGCGCCGGCATCTTTCAGTACCTCCATCGACTCGATATCTTCCGGGTTGATGTCATTCAGCCCGTCACGCAGTTGCCCATCCACCAACACCAGCGGTGAGCCAGTGCCGTCGAGGTTGGTACCTCCACGCAGTACAATCTGCGGTGCAGCACCCGGATTACCCGATGTCTGGATTACCCGCAGACCTGAAACAGCACCCGAGAGAGCCTGTGCCGGATTGGAGAATACACCCACCGTGAGCGTCTCTTCTGAAACCTTGGCGATAGAGTTGGTCACCTTGCTTCTTAGCTGTGTGCCGCCGTAACCGGTTACAACCACCTCATCCAGCAACTCACTGTCTTCTGAGAGTACCACATTGATGGTTTCACGTCCGTTCAGGGGTATTGTTTGCGGTGCGTAACCTACATAAGATATAACAAGTATCGCATCGGCCGGAACATCAGCAAGGATATAGTTCCCGTCGATATCTGACACCGTTCCTTTCGTAGCGTCCCCTTGCAGGACGATCGTTGCTCCGATCACAGGTTCCCTGAACGCTGCATCGGTAATGGTTCCCGTCACTGTGATGTTCTGGGCAACCAGCGATAAGGACATAAGCCACAGGAAAATGAGCGTTATGCCTTTGAGCTTCTGTTGAACATTCTTTGTCATCATTCTTTTTCCAGTTTTGAAGGTTTTAATATATGTACTGCCTATTATAAAAAATTTAACTAAATGAGGCGGGCTCAGGATTGCCTTACCCAATACGTGTGAATTGCAGTTGTTTAAATAGAATTTCTCAGGAATTTACTTTTTCAATTGTTTGCCAGATCTGATATAGTGCCCGTGGCACATGGAAGCATCCTTTCCATTTACCCCCTTTGAGATCGAGTAATACCTCACCGCGTCGGTTAAGGTACCCCCACCATTCGGGATGTGAAGGATCACGAAAGTGATCCCAGGTGTAGTCGTGAATTTTTTCAAACCATGCCAGACATTCCTGTGATCCTGTAAGCTGATATCCTTTCATTAACGAGATCAGTGCTTCGAGGTGTACCCACCAAAGCTTCTGGTCCCATTCCAGTTGTTGGGGCGGAGACCCTTTCCTGTCCATAAAGTAAAAGATGCCTCCATACTCCTTGTCCCATCCGTATTCAACCGTTTTCAGCGTTGTCTCCACCGCTTTTTCAATCAGTTCGGGGCGTTTGAGTTTTTCACCCATGTCCATGATAAACCACATTGCCTCGATACCGTGGCCGGGATTGATTGTCCTGCCCTCGAAGGTGTCGGAAAGTGATCCGTCCAAGTTGACATTTTCCACGATGATACCTCCCAGCTCAGGACGAAGAAAGACCTCCATCACCTCGTGGATGCACTTCTCCATCTTATCTTCCAACTGTTCTTTTTCGAGAAGATGTTCAATCTCCATTGATAAATTGCAGAGGATCATCGGCAGAGAAAAGCTCCTGAGAGAGCGTGTGCCGGCATGTTCCTTGTTCCATTTTCCCTTTGGATTCTCCTTCTTTGACAAAATTATTTCATATGTCCGTTTGGCAATTTCGGCATATTCCTGATTGCCTGTTGCCAGGCTCAGTTGTCCGAAAGCCATCGTGGCAAATGTAAAGGAGAAGATATTGTATGGCTCTATCAGGGGATTCCCCTCACGTGTGAGCGAAAAATACCAGTTGAAGTTACCGTCGTGACCGTGTTTTTTCAGGAATTCGGCACCCTGTACAGCCGTGTCGAGCCACTCCTGGCGTTTCTCAAACCTGTTATATAACATGGAGAACATCCATACCTGGCGCGCCTGCAGCCAGATGAATTTGTCTGTATCATATATATCGCCTTTCCGGTCGAGGCATGTGAAATATCCGCCAAATTCGCTGTCCTGAGAGTGATTTAGCCAAAAAGGAATAATATTTTCGAGTAATTCGGTCCTGTATTGAGTTCCCAATAAATTAAAATCCTTCATCCCGTTATCTGTATTGTTAATCTGCCAAAGAGTTAATACTTGTTTTTTTTAAAAAAAATGTTACTGCAAATTAAATCAAAATATTTTATTAACCACTCTTTAAAAATAAAATAATTTATTAAGTAACTTAATATTAATACTAATTAACGA
>JAAYGM010000302.1 GCA_012727735.1 Bacteroidales bacterium
CTCTGGTTCAGTAAAGAGGGGAAGGTGCTTGTCGCCATGCCGGGCGTACCTTACGAGATGAAAACGACCATGACTGTCGATATTATACCCCGCTTACTGGCACAATTTCAGGTGAGTGAGTATCTCTGTCGTTTTTACCTGGTGGCCGATATCACAGAGTCGGGACTGGCTACACTTCTTTCGGATTTTGAGCATCAGCTACCTTCAGGATTTTCACTGGCCTATCTCCCCTCTCTCGGATATATCAGATTGCGTTTGTCGGTGTGGGGCGTAGCAAACAGTGAGGAGATGACGCATCAAAGCATCCAATTGAAACATTTGCTCGGCGAATTATTTGTAGCCAATAGCGAAAAAGCACCGGAGGCACTGCTGGGTGAGCATCTACGCAAAAAGAAGTACACCATCTCCACCGCCGAAAGCTGCACCGGTGGATACTTGGCACATAGGATGACGGTTCTACCAGGCGCCTCCGATTATTTTGTGGGGAGCATACTCTCCTACCACAACCGGATAAAGGAAGAACTGCTGGAAGTGGACCGGCAGAAGATCAGAAGCGATGGCGTGGTGAGCAGTGAGGTGGTAAAGCAGATGGCGCTGCATGTAGCCGGCAAGATGGGCACAAACTGCAGTGTGGCCGTCTCAGGTATCATGGGTCCTGAGGGGGCAACAGACGATAAACCGATAGGCACTGTCTGGATCAGCACCTTTTGTGAGGGTGAGCTGCTTACCCGGAGATATCAGGTAGGCCGCAGCCGTGAGGAGAATATTGATCGTACGGCCAATCTGGCCATGCTACAGATGATGAAGATGTTATCAGGAGAATGACTTAATCGATCATTTCAAAGCCGCAATAAGTTACCAACGGTGCAGGTATACGAATACCTTCAGGGGTCTGGTAGTTCTCAAGGATGGCCGCCATGATACGTGGCAGTGCAAGTGCGCTACCGTTAAGCGTGTGACATAGTTGGGTCTTGCGGTCACCATCACGATAACGGCATTTCAGACGGTTTGCCTGATAACTCTCGAAGTTGGAGACAGAACTTACCTCCAGCCATCGCTTCTGGGCAGCAGAAAAAACCTCAAAATCGAAGGTCAAGGCAGAAGTAAAGCTCAGATCACCACCGCAAAGTCGAAGAATGCGCCAGGGAAGACCCAGTTTCTCTACCAATGTCTGCACGTAGCAAACCATCTCATCGAGACGTGAATAGGAGTTTTCCGGTTTCTCAATACATACGATCTCCACTTTATCAAACTGATGCAGTCGGTTCAGCCCCCGCACATCCTTACCGTAAGAGCCAGCCTCACGACGGAAGCAGGCGGAATAAGCAGTATTCTTTACGGGAAGCTCTTTCTCATCCAGAATCACATCGCGATACATATTCGTCACCGGCACCTCGGCGGTGGGAATCAGATAAAGGTCATCCAATCCCACATGGTACATCTGCCCCTCTTTATCAGGCAGCTGCCCCGTGCCGAATCCAGAATCACTATTGACCAGATAGGGTGGTTGCACTTCAAGAAAACCGGCATCACGTGCACAATCAAGAAAGAAATTGATCAGTGAACGCTGCAAACGAGCACCCTTACCCTTATACACCGGAAAACCGGCACCGGCAATCTTCACCCCCAGCTCGAAATCGATCAGGTCATATTTCTTTGCCAGCTCCCAGTGTGGCAGTGCATCTTCCGCCATCAGCGGCATCATACCACCACTGCGTTCAATCAGGTTGTCTTCAGCCCCCACACCTTCGGGCACCGACGCGTGTGGCAGGTTGGGTATATTCACCAACAGACGCAGTATCTTC
>JAAYGM010000303.1 GCA_012727735.1 Bacteroidales bacterium
AGATACCCTCCGGCTTCAACCCCGATGATTACGTGGTCGAGCGCCTGTGGGCTGACGCTGCTGATGGCGTGAAAGTACCCATGGCCATCGTCTACAAAAAAGGATTGAAGAAGGATGGCAGCAACCCCGCCCTGCTCTACTCCTATGGCAGCTATGGCAGCAGTTCGGATGTTTACTTCAGCGCCAGCTACTACAGCCTTATCGACCGCGGCTTCGTCTTCGGCATCGCACAGATCAGGGGTGGCAGTGACCTGGGTGAACAATGGTATGAAGATGGGAAGCTTATGAAGAAGAAGAACACCTTCACCGATTTCATCGCCTGCAGTGAGTTGCTGATCAAGGAGAAGTACACCACCTCCGACAAGCTCGCAGCGATGGGTGGCAGCGCCGGCGGGTTGTTGATGGGCGCCATCGTCAACCAGCGTCCTAAGCTCTATCAGACCATCGTGGCACAGGTACCCTTTGTGGATGTCATCAACACGATGCTCGACGAGTCACTGCCGCTCACCACGGGTGAGTATGAGGAGTGGGGCAACCCCAACGTGGAGGAGCAGTACAACTACATCCTCTCCTACTCACCCTACGACAATGTCACAGCACAGGATTATCCGAACATACTGATCACGGGAGGTATCAACGACTCGCAGGTGCTCTTTCATGAGCCCGCCAAGTGGACCGCGAAATTGCGATCACTCAAGACCGACGACAATATCGTGCTGCTGCGGATGAACATGGAATCGGGCCACGGTGGCGCAACCGGTCGTTACGATGGGATCAAGGACACTGCCTTCGAGTTTGCCTTCATCCTGAACCGGGTCGGCATCAACCAGTAATCAATTCAATCGCTGGGGAAGCTACATGGCAGGGAATAACAATGGAACGATGACGGGACAACGACACTTGCTGCTGCTGCTATCACTGGTCGTTGCGATAAATGCCCTGTCGCAGCACCCTTCACCGCAGGAAGCAGACTCCATCATCCCGCTCAACGAGGTGATCGTCAACGCCTATCAGGTCAACACACGACAGCATCAGCTGCCGGGCAGCATCTCCCTCCTTGCGGGAGAGGAGATCGTACGGGGCGACGGCAACAGTTTTGCCAACATCCTTCATGCCATGCCGGGCATCTACATGCACAGCGGCACCTATGCTACCAGCCGCATCGTCATCAGGGGCGTGGGCAGCCGCACGCCTTACAACACCAACCGTATCAGATCCTATCTGAACGATATACCCATCACCTCCTCCGACGGCATCTCCACGCCCGAGGATATCGATCTGCTTGGAATAGCACGCATGGAAGTGATCAAGGGGCCTGCCTCCGCCCTCTACGGTTCCGGACTGGGGGGTAACATCAATCTCTACACCCCCCAGGAGGGGGAAGACAGTGGCAGCGCCTTGCTGCAATATGGCAGCTTCAACACGATCAAAGCCGCTGCAGGTGCACAGCGGCAACATAACAACCTGCACATGGGCATTCAGATGAGCCACCTCCGCTCCGACGGTCACCGTGACAACAACCGCCTGCGCCACACCACGCTCCTCTCGTCGGGCAGATGGCAACAGCCCTCCTGGTCGCTCGAGTACACGCTGTTGTTGATCGACATGAACGCACAGATACCCAGCTCAATTGGCAAGACGCTCTACGAGACAAGCCCGGTATCAGCCGCAGCCAACTGGAAGGCGGTGGAGGGTTACAAGGAGTACCAACGCGCGATCGCCGGCATCACACTCACAAACCGGCTGGCTGACAGCTGGAGCAATCGCCTCACCCTCTTCGGCCGGGGTACCGACAGTTACGAACGGCGCCCGTTCAACAACCTGGATGATGGCACCACGGGTGGAGGCATACGCAACAGGCTGAGCTATCACACCGAGCGGTTCGATCTGCTGCTGGGAGCAGAATGGCTCAGCGACAGCTATCGTTGGATGCTCGACCGGGAGAATGAGATGGTCAACAATAACAGGGAGTGGCGACATCAGGGCACCCTCTTTGGCATGGTCTACTGGCGGCCGGCAGAGAGATGGAATATCTCTCTGGGAGGAGCGGTGAACAGCATCCGCTATCGTC
>JAAYGM010000304.1 GCA_012727735.1 Bacteroidales bacterium
AGCGAGGAGAGTGCCACCCGCTCACCGTTCACCTCCTGCAACACAATATCGGGCAACCCTGAGGCAGTCTCCACCGGGGCGCTTTCAAGCAGTTTTGCCTGTTGTTCCTGCTGTCTTCTGGCCTTCAGTGCATTCATCGTGAACCCATAGAGATGCTTCGACCGCTCGGTATCTGGATAATAACGGTTCCATGAGGTGGCCACTGCGCCGAACATGGCGAAATCCTGCTTGTTGAACGGATCATAGATGAGGTAATCATTGATCTTCTGAAAAACGGCGTAGTAGGCCGCGGCATTGGAGGGGTTACCCAGTATGATCGGCGTGACGGCTGCCCTGTAATCGATCAGCGTGGTATCGAGCTTTGCAATGAAGGTGAGGTCATCCACACTCCCTGCCTTGTGCTTCTCCTCCAGGTCGGTGATTCTTTGTGCAGTCAGCCGCACCAGGTCGTCAACCCTCCTGAGCTGATCATTGGAGGGTGAATCGATCACCCTGAACGATCCATACAAGTCCGTCGCGGCAGCCTCCACTGTCAATGTCTCCACCGAATCGACGGCAAAGGCCACCGTCTGTGTTCCTATACGGAGCTGATAAAATTCCGGATTAGGGGGTGCCGGCTGCTTGAATGTGAACGTTCCGTGCTGCTTAAGTATCACCGAGTCGAGCAGCACCACACCCACCAGGCCACGCTGTTCAAGGTAGAGCGTATCTCCTTCGGCAGCTGTGATCCTTCCTTCAATCCTGAAGTTGTCTCCCTTTTCGCATGCACCTAATCCGCCAACCAGCAGCAGCAGTAGAACCGTCTTTTCAATCCATTTCTTCATAGAGTGCTATTATTTGAGAGTGCAAACATACCTATTTTTCAGGAAAAAACGGCAATGTGCATCAATTTTTCACGGAGATCCTGCCTGTTTATTCTATGCAGCACGCTCCCGCTCTATGAGTGTAGGAGACGTTGCACTCCAATAAACAGAAAAAATAGGTTTTTTTATAAAAATCAACGTTCATTTAGAACTAATTGACGCAATCGTTGTTAAAAGAAATGATAAAATCCTGTTTTATTACACTTACACCTTACCCACTATGAAACAGAAAATCCAACTCACACTCCTCCTCTTTGCATTTTCTATCTTCACACTGAAAGCGCAGGATCGCCCCTTTCAGCAATGGGCTGCAGGCATCAATGCCGGTTTATATGGCGCAGGCGTGCAGGCTGCCACATCCCTTCATCCCCATCTGAGACTACGAGCAGGCTTCGACTACCTCACCTACACCCACAGCGAGGCAATCACGCTGGAGACCACGGCAGAGACGACGGAAGGCTATGAGATGACCATTGAAGGCGAGATCTCGGAAGCAGCCATTACCTTTCCCAACTTCAAAGCATTGGTCGACTATTATCCCATGAGCAACGGCATTTTCTGTCTCACCGGCGGATTCTATCTCGGGTCGAACAGTATCTCGGCAAACGGGCTCATCAGAGATTATGAGCAACTGAAGGAACAGCTGGGAGACGATCCTGAATTTGAATATGAGGATATCGCGATCCGTCCCGACAATGACGGCACCTTCGAGGGGAAACTATGGATGGGAAAAAGCTTCAAGCCCTATATCGGCCTCGGACTGGGACGAACCATCCCTCATAACCGGATAGGCTTCAAGTTTGAGCTGGGCATGGTCTACCAGGGAAAATACAGGCTTGAAAGTAGCAACGTGAATGAAGCGGGTGAAGATTGGCTCGACAGCCTGGTGGAAGAGGAGGACTTTCCGGTATCACGCAGCATGTTAAACTGGGGGCCTATGCTGAATTTTTCGCTCACCTGCCGCATTCATTAGTCCCTCCATCCGTAACACCCCTTATTGGCACTGAGAAAAACAGCCTGATCTTTTTCAGGAAAGTTCCTTTTTTTTGTTTCTTAATGAAAATAATGCTAATATTGCAACCGGAATAAATGTTTCCTTTTGTGCTAACATCCTCCTGCCAATGCAGGGGGATGAGCTTCCGGAAAGGGAATTACACATTTTAACGCGAGCCATTGTTGTGCTACTCTCTCATTGAAACAAAGAATGATGATTGATCTGGATCACCTGTTAACTATCTTAAACAATATGTCCGACCCCGGGACAATGGTTGGTCGCCTGTCATTAATACTGCTACCGGTATTGCTCATACTCCTGCTGGGGTATCTCTGTTTCTCCCACTCCAGGAATATCCGCACCGCTCACCGTGACGATCAGGTGCGCTCGGACTTTTACACGAAAGTGGGTTATGAGTTCCGTACGCCGCTCACTATCATCCTGGGTTTAACCAGACAGCTGAAGGAACAGCGGGATCAACCCAATCACCATACCTCCACCTATCTCTCAGCCATTGAACGGCAGGGACGTACGCTCACCCACCTGGTGAACCAATTGCTGGATGTGGCCCACTTACAAAGCTATGAGAAACCCGACGAGTGGAAAAGAGGCAATATGGTCGCCTTCTTGGAGATGATTGCCGAATCATTCTCAAACTACTCTCGCCAAAAAGGTGTCGAGCTGGTGTTCTTCTGTGAAGAGAGGGAGATTGATACCGATTTTGTGCCGGTCTATCTCCACAAGATACTGCAAAATCTGTTTACCAATGCTGTCAGGTATAGCAACAAGGGTTCAAAAATATTCCTGATACTGGAATTGAGTAAAAAGGATAAAAAGAAGATGGTGTTAAAGGTGGTGGATCATGGGAAGGGCATCTGTAAGGAAGAGCTGCCGCATATCTTCGAACCGTATTATAAGGATGCCACTTCCGAGGAGCTTGTGGGTGCAGGAATAGGACTGGCGCTGACGAAACACCTGGTGGAAATGCTCAACGGCACCATCGGCGTGGAGAGTGATGAAGCGAAAGGGACCGTTTTCACCATTCAACTGCCGTTGCAGAAAGAACGAAAACGGGCGCTGTTTTCGTGGGAAACAGTCAGGAATGAGCTTTATTCCACGGCCGAGATGCTGCCGATCGATGACAACACGGTACCAATCAACGGCCTGCACCATGAAAACGATCCCCGCACGAACCTGCTGCTGGTGGAGGATAATATGGATGTAGCGCTCTATATAAGGGCATTGTTCGACGAAAGCCGGTATAATCTGCTCTATGCAAACAACGGCGTGAAAGCGATGGAGATGTGCAATGAGGTAATCCCCGACCTCCTGATTACCGATGTCGAAATGCCCGGGAAGAATGGTTTCGACCTGTGCAGGGAGATACGATCCTCCCAGTTGTTGAACCATATCCCCGTGATCATGATCTCGGCACGCCACCATGAGACCGATCTGCTGGAAGGGATCAAATGTGGTGCTGACGCCTACATCCGCAAACCGTTTAATGGCGAGGAGCTGCAGCTGCGCGTGGAGCAGTTGCTTGAATCACGCAATCTGTGGAAAGAAAAATACCACCGTATCAATATCCCTGATGAGAGCAATGAGGTGCACGGCAATGTGAACATCGATTTCCTGCGACAGGCTACCGATATTATCCACCGGGAGATGAAGAACCCTGCTTTCTCACCCAGGATGCTTTCGGAGGAACTGGCCATCAGTGTATCGCAACTGAACAAGAAACTGAACAGCATCACCGGTTCACCCTCGTCTGCCTATATCCTGCAGGTGAAGCTTGCCAACGCCAAGAAAATGCTTGCTTCCCAAAAAAGTACCATTGGCGAGGTGGCCACCGA
Organism: Bacteroidales bacterium; assembly: GCA_012727735.1. Classification (GTDB taxonomy): domain Bacteria; phylum Bacteroidota; class Bacteroidia; order Bacteroidales; family Dysgonomonadaceae; genus Proteiniphilum. The sequence continues at coordinate 3,711 of JAAYGM010000304.1, forward strand.
ATGCGGTATCTATGATGTAAATTATTTCTCAAGGGTATTTAAAAAAAATACGGGCATCACGCCCACACAATATCAGCGATTACCCAGGGGCTAAAATCCTGAAACAGCAGCTGTAATCACGAATTTTGAAGATTAAGTGAAAAAAACAGCTATTAAATTATATTCATTTAAAAAATAATGTTGTATCTTGCGCAAAATTTGATTCCTGTAATAGAAGAGCACTACTGTCAGCAACGATGTAGTGTTTGAATTGAGAGCGGTAGATGAAGTCAATTGTAATTCAAGAAATAGTTACAGAAATTTAAATTAAATCAGGAACCTAAAAAAATGTTTACATGATAAAAAAAGTTTGACAGCACAAATATATTTCACGTTATCAACGAAATAGTGTAATTGATTGCGTGATCTGTGCTAATCGGACAGAATGTTAAAGCGTGTATTATCCTAAAATTCAAAATATAAATCCTAACGATAGGTAAGAGAAAAGCGTATGTTTGTCATCAAAATAAAAAAGCAGTTTGAAAGGTGAGATCAAACGCTCTCAACGGACAGAACGAGTTTAAATGAGAAAAAAAAGAGTATGGTTCAACGGTCAGCGCAAACTTGCCCAACGTACAGAAATTTTTCTCTGAACGTATCAGAAAAAAAAGAAAACAACAGACACGATAATAAAAAGAGGTAAAATTCAACCTTTTAGGACAAAAAAGATTTTCATTTGGCTACCATAAATCAGGAAAACAAACTAAATAACGGTATATGAAGTATAGACTCATACAAAAAGCCAACCCGCTCGAGCCTGAAAACGAACGCAAGTGGTATGCCAGTCCGGTGAAGGCAGGAACCATCAACAACTACCAGCTCAGCAAGGGTATTGCAGGAAAATCGTCCCTCACGCGTGGTGACGTGATGAATGTAATTGAGAATATGGTGGATGAGATACCCAAGTACCTGATTGAAGGTTTCAGCGTGAATCTGAATAATTTCGGCACATTGCGTCTCTCACTCTCGAGTGAAGGGGTGATGTCGCCCGACCAGTTCAGCTCCGCCAATATCAGGAACATGCGCGTG